>CALFMQ010000465.1 GCA_937879825.1 uncultured Phycisphaerales bacterium | reverse complement strand
GCTCGCATGTGCGCACCGCCCTCGCGATGCTTTGCGATAAGCCGGAGACAGATCAGATTTGCAACAAGCGCGACAGCCCCAGCCCCAATCATCAGATGACTCGTCGGCTCGCTGCCGAACAGCGCCCGGCGGATTACCTCGACCAACACTCCAAGACCCAGCGCGATCTGAAGGACGCCGCTCACTCGCGCTGCGGTCCGCTGTGTGCCGCCGGACCGGCTCGCCGCGTACAACGCGATGCCGTACACAGTGGCATCGGCCAGCATGTCAAGCGAGTCGGCCAGCAGTGCGGTGGACTCCGCGATCCATCCAACCATCACCTCGGCAACGAACATCACGCCGTTGATCGTCAGCAGCGCCACGAGCGTCCGCTGCTCTAGCCCAACAGCTTCCTCTGTGCAGTCGCACCCGCTCACTGATCACGCTCCGAGTCAGCATCCTGCGAGCGTCGCTTCATGAAGACCGATGCGAAAACCGGAAGCACGAACAGTGTGAGGAGCGTCGACGTGACCATGCCGCCGATCACCACCGTCGCCAGCGGCCGCTGGATCTCGCTCCCCACCCCCGTTGCAATCGCCATCGGGATGAACCCAGCGATATCAGTGATCGCCGTCGCGAGCACCGGCTGGAGGCGGGTCTTCGAGGCCGCAATGATCGCGTCCTTGCTCTGCTGGCCGGTGTTGAGTGTGTCGCGGATCGCGGTGATGAGGATCTGCCCGTTGAGCACGGCGATGCCCGTGAGAGCGATAAACCCGACGGCGGCGCTGACGCTGAATGGGATATCTCGCCACCACAACGCGAAGATCGCACCGACGGCAGCAAAAGGGATGCAGGTGTAGATAATGACAACATCCCGCAGGTTCTTCAGGCTGAAATACAGCAGAAAGAACACCATGAGTAGAACCGCGGGCACAACGATGACCAAGCGAGTCCTGGCGCGTTCCAAGTTCTCAAACTGTCCGCCCCACTCAAGCACGTAACCCTCGGGCAACGCAACCTGTGCATCGATTGCCGCCCTTGCTTCATTGACGAATGACGCGGGGTCTCTGCCACTGACATTCGATTGCACACGGATGAGTCTTCTGCTCCACTCGCGGTTGATCGTGGCCGATCCTTCCGAGAGATCGACCGAGGCCAGGGACGAGAGCGGAACCGCGACACCCCCCTCGGTCGGGATACGAACCGAAGACACGGCTGCGACATCCTCTCTAAATGTCTGCGGAAGTCTGACGACAAGCGGAAAGACACGCTGGCCCTCAAACACCTCGCCGACGCGGATCCCACCGATCGCCTCAACGAAATCCAGCACCTCGCTGGCCGCGATGCCGTAGCGGGCAACGCGGGATTGGTCGACGGAGACAGACAGCGACGGTTGCCCCGTGATCTGATCGACCGAGATGTCTGACGCACCTGGAATGTCCAGCAGCACGCGCTGCACGTCGTCAGCGATCCGAAGCAGCTCGTCGAAGTCGTCGCCAAAGATCTTGATCCCGATGTCTGATCGGATGCCCGAGACCATCTCGTTCATGCGCATCTCGATCGGCTGCGTGAACACCATATTGACGCCGGGGAACTGCGAGATGATCTTCTCCATTTCGATCACGAGCCCAGCCTGCGTGTCCGCTCTCGCCCACTCTGCACGCGGCTTGAGCGTCAAAAAGATATCCGTCAGCTCGATCCCCATCGGATCGGTCGCCACCTCGGCGGTCCCGATCCGGCTCCAGATGTGCTCTATTTCATCTGGGAACTCATCGAGTAGGACCTCCTCAATCCGTGTGTTGTACCGCACGGACTCATCGATCGAGACGCCAGCGAGCCGGATGGTGTTCACAACCATTGAGCCCTCG
The DNA here is from genome assembly GCA_937879825.1 of uncultured Phycisphaerales bacterium. Taxonomy (GTDB): domain Bacteria; phylum Planctomycetota; class Phycisphaerae; order Phycisphaerales; family UBA1924; genus JACKHC01. Next base: position 961 of record CALFMQ010000465.1, on the reverse strand, counting down.
CTCAGCCGCGGGATGAACTCGCCGCCCATCTGCGTGCTCCGGTAGCCCGCAACGCCAAGCAGGGCCACGGCCAGCAGCATCACGACCCACCGGAGTCGAATCGCTCTGCCGACGGCCCAACCGTATGCCGAGGCCAATCCGCGTAGCAGAAGGGCATCCTTGGGCTTCGCGCGACGCGGAAGGAAGTAGTACGACAGGACGGGTGACAGAAACACGGCGACCAGCAGGGCTCCCAGGAGCGCGAAGATGAACGTCCACGCCATCGGCCGGAACATTTTCCCTTCGATGCCTTCAAGCGTCAGCACGGGGGCAAAGACGAGTGTGATGATGCCCATCCCGAACACCATGGGTCGCACCACGCGCGCGCTAGATGTCGCGATCGATTCGAGCCGCTCTGAAGGCGAGAGCTTCCGGCCAAGCTCTCGCTGCCGTTCCTTCAGCGAGCGGAGGTTCGCTTCCGTCATGACCACCGAGCCGTCGACAAGGATGCCGAAGTCGATTGCACCGAGGCTGAGCAAACTCGCCGCGATCGCGAACTCGTACATGCCCTGCACGGCGAACAGCATGGAAATCGGGATGGCGACCGCTACGAGCAGCCCGGCTCGGATGTTGCCCAGAATGATGAGCAACACAACAATCACCAACACGGCACCGATCACGAGGTTGTGCTCGACCGTCTTGATGACCTGCTCGACGAGCAGAGTCCGGTCGTACACCACATCTACGACAACATCAGTGGGCAGCGAGGGTGTGAGGGACTCAAGACGCTCGCGGAGTTCCTCGGTCACCACACGACTGTTCTCGCCCATCAGCATGAAGGCCAGGCCGAGGACGACCTCGCCATCGCCGTACGCCGAGACCGCGCCGCGGCGGATCTCGCTGCCGATTTCAACCTCCGCGACATCCTGAATCCGCACCGGCGTGCCGTCGCTGGAAGCAACCACGATGTTCTCGATCTCAC
>CALFMQ010000464.1 GCA_937879825.1 uncultured Phycisphaerales bacterium | reverse complement strand
CCCAGAACCCGTGCTCGTGTGCGTGATGATGATCGTGGTCGTCGTGCGCGTGCCCGTGGTGCGCCGGCGCCATGAAAGTGCGGAGGAAGCGGACGAAGATCGCCACGTTGCACGCGGCGGTCAGCACCGTCATCCCCGCGATGATCCAAAACACGCTGTTGGTCTGCGCCGCCTCGTACACCTGATGGAGGAACGTCTCCTTGGCGATGAAGGAGAGCGTCAGCGGCCCGCCCGCCATGGCGTAGCACGCCAGCAGGCAGATCATCGCCAGATGGAAGTGCGACTTGAGCAGGCCCGAGAGCTGCGAGAGATACTTCCGCCCCGCGATGTGCATGATCGCACCGGCGATGATGAACAGCGGCGCCTTGTAGAGCGCGTGGTTCAGAATCTGCATCACCGGCCACGAGAGGATCGTCTCGTGATGGTGCTGCACCGCGCCCACGCCGTACATGCACACAAGCAGACCCAACTGGCTCACGGTCGTGTACGCGAAGATCCGCTTGAGTTCGTCGGCCCGCAGCGCCAGGTACCCGCCCAACAGCATGGTGACGGCGCCGAATGCCGCGAGCGTCATGGGCCAGTACGCCAGCGCCTCGTGCGACGCCCCGAGCATCGGGAATAGCCGGGCGAAGAGGTACACGCCCGCCTTAACCATCGTCGCCGAGTGCAGGTACGCGCTGACGGGCGTCGGGGCCGCCATCGCGCCGGGGAGCCAGAAGTGGAGCGGCCACTGAGCGCTCTTGGCGCCCGCGCCGAGCACAATCAGCCCGAAGGCGAGCGGGAGCAGACCCGCGTTGGGCAGTTCCCCACCGCCGTGCATCACATGCGCGAGTTCGGAGAACGACCACGCGCCCGTCGCCGATCCCAGTGCGCAGAGCCCGCCGAGCAGCGCCATGCCGCCGAGGCCGGTGACAGTGAGCGCCTGCAGCGCCAGCCGGACGGCCCGCGGGTTGTTGCGGTCCCACCCGATCAGGAGGAACGAGGAGATCGATGTCAGCTCCCAGAACAGGAAGAGCGCCAGGAAGTTGTCGGACAGCACCAGCCCGAGCATCGCCGTCGCGAAGAGCCCGAGCATGGGATAGAAGCGGGCGAGGTCGTTCTCATTCCGCCCGAAGTAGCCGCGGGCGTACAGGACGATCAGAGCGCCGATGCCCGCGATGAGCAGCGCGAAGAACATGCCCAGCGGATCGGTGACAAACGAGAAACTCAGGTTCAACTGCTCGACAAAGGGCAGCGAGTGCGCCGTATTGCTGACGCCATTGCCCAGAAGAATGACGATTGCCAGCGCCGGGCCCGCCAGCGCGGTCGCGACGCGCGTCGTAATCAGCCGACGCGGGAGGAACATCGTCACCACGCCCGTGATGACGGGCGCGAGCACGGCGGCGAAGAGGAGCCAGAAGGCCGGGTCGTTCATATCTGCGGCTCTCTGAATAGAGGGACCATGTCACCCCGCCGAGGGTCGGCGGCTCGGGGTTCTATCGGCCCTTTGGGGGCGTCGGGTTTGCTCGCGGGGGGAGCGATTCGCCGGAAACCGCCCCGTCAGGCGTCTTTTTGCGTCTCGCCCGAGCGAACCAGGGCCAGTTTGAGCAGCGCGGGCCCGGCGATCTCGTTGCAAGTAATGGCCGCCAGCAGCAGCGTGAACACCGCGTCGGAGATGTCCGGGAGGCCCGAAAGTGTCTCCTTCACCGCGTAGGCCAGCGCGATCGAGACCCCCGCCTGGGGGAGATACCCCAGCGGCAGCCAGTTCGAACGAAGCCCGGTCAGGCGAGCCCCGGCGGTCGTGCCTCCCCAGATCGTGGCGGTACGCGTCCCCACGAGCACCAGCGCCATCGGCCAGGTGACGGCCAGCGCCTCGGGATTGATCTTGGCCCCGGCAAGCGCGAAAAAGATGCAGGTCACCGGCACCGAGAGTTCCTCGACGGTATCGAAGAGCGCCTCGGCGTCGTGCTCGCGCGCATTGAGCACCAGCATCCCGGCGGTCAACGCCACAAGCAGCGGCTCCAGATGGAGCGACTCGCTGACCACCGCGATCCCGAAACAGGTGAACACCACCAGCAAGGGAATCTGCACGCGCACCCGGCGCAGCCACACCGCCAGCACGAACCCGACGCCCGCGCCCATGGCCAGCGAGCCGAGCAGGTGCACCGCGATCGTCTTGAGCGTCGAAGCGCTGACGAGCGACCGCGTCGACTCGGGGTCGATGACGCCCGTCGCCACCGACACCACCACCGCGAAAATCACGATCAGCACCAGGTCCTTGCACACCGTCACAGCGAGCGTCATGCCCGCGACCGGGCCCTCGGCACGCGTCTCGGTCAGCACCGCGATCACCGCCGCCGGAGAACTCAGGCAGCACACCGACGCGACGAGCAGCGCGATGATGAGCAACTGAGCATTGGAGCCGAAGTCGACGCCCGTCACCAGGTGCGGGAGCGTGAGATAGGCCACCGCCACCACGCCGGTCATCACCGCGACGATCTGCATCACCAGAATCGCCGAGATCGTCCGCGCCGATTTGCGCAGCAGCGCTAAGTGAATCTCGCCCCCCGCGGTGAGCGCGATGAGCGAGATCGCAAAGTCGTTGATCAGACGGAGGTAGTCGAGCTGCTCGTGCGTGATCGCCTTCAGGCCGTACGGCCCGGCGAACAGTCCGAATATGAGGTACCCCGTGATCTTGGGCAGCGTGATGAGCGCCACGAGCCGGCCCGTGAACCACGCGCCCAGCAGGAGCGTCCCGATCGCGGCGCCCGACGCCAGCAGCCCGTCCGACGCCTCCGCCTGCCGGTGCGCCAGCAGCGCGATGAGAATCACCGCCGCGATCGACAGGATGAGACGAACCGCGCGGCTCACGCCGCCACCGCCTTCGAAGCGCCGACCCGACGCGCGCCCAGCGCCGTCAGCGTGATCGAGACGACCTCGGCCAGCAGGCCCGAGATGAGGAGCACCGCCAGCACGCGGTTGTTGGTCGCAGAAGGATCGAGCAGCACGAGCGACACACCCAGCGCGATCGCCACGGGCGAGACGCGGATCGGCGCGAGATACAAGGGCGACGACGCCGGCAGCCGCTGACCGGGCGCATCATCCGAGAACCTGATGGCCAGCGAGAGCGTGACCGGCTTGAGGAGCAGGCGCATCGCGGTCAACAGGAACACCAGCGCCAGCCCGCCGAACCCGATGCGGATGTCGATGAGGATGCCCGCGGTCAGCCCGAAGAGCGCTGCCACCACGTGCTCGCCCCGCAGGATGAACGCCTCGAATGAACGCAGACCCTTGCCGGGCAGGTTGGCGATGGCGACGCCCGTGAGCAACGCCGCAAACAGCGGCGAGAGGTGGATCTCCGCGGCGGTGCCGGCGGCCAGGCCGACCACGCCAAGGAACACGCACAACTGATCGCCGCGCTTGCCCGAGGTGATCGAGATGGCGAACTTCAATAGCAGCGCCGCGGTGGCCGCAACAACCAGAACGGTCGCCCCGGAAACCGCCGTAGCCAGCGGTGTCGCGGTCGTGGAAATAATCGACGCGACGCCGACGGCGAGGATCGCAACGATGGCGAGCAATCCGCCGGATGCACGGATCACGATCGCCAGCCGGTGCGCTTCGGCGGTGGAAGCGACCCGGGCGGAGCGCGTCTCCATCGCCCACCCCAGCGCGGCGGCGGCGATGAGCGCCACGACCGCGCTCGGCGGGCGCTCGGGTGCGAGCCACTTCGATAGGGCCAAGTATGCGAGCGGCGCGATGACCATCGCGGTGATGAGCGTGTCCAGCGCAACGATCGTCCAGATACGGAGCGAAACGAGTCTCAGGAGCGAAGTCCGCGCCTGCGCGCCGACCATCACGCCGATCCACCCCAATCCCAGCACCGCCAGCGGCTTGGCGTAGGTGATCGGCTGCGCGGGGATGAGCGCAGTGACAGTCGGGCCGAGCAGGATGCCCACAACCACCGAGCCCCACACCGCAATGAATGTGTTAACCGCGGAGCGCGAGCGCGTCGGGCGGAAGCGTCTGGGGCTGGCGGCAACAAGGGCCAGAGCCGCGAGCGTCAGGATGACGAGGAAGGCCTGCATCCGTGGGTCAGACTACCGGGTTAGGACCGCATGCCCTGGGCGCGACTCACGGGAACCGTGAACCCGATCGGGCGGTCGGCCGGCTTGAGTTCGGTCTCGAAGAACCTGAAAACGCGGTCGGCCGCGCCCGCCGTCGTCAGCGAGAAGCACATCCGCGACCCGGTCACGTCCGGCAGCAGCGACGCCAGACCCGAGTACACCGGCATCTCCTCGCGAATGAGCGCCATCAGCCCGCGCGCCTCGACGAACGTCGCCGCCAGACCCACATCCAGCAATCCCGTCACGGCATGGTCCATCTGCTCCGGGCGGGTCACGATCAGGATCAGCAGCACTTGCTCCGCCGAAGATTGCTCAGTCATGCGACTCGTCCTCCCGGAGCAAGGCCGCGCGGAGTTGCTCGCCGTCTTCGGCGGCCCGGAGCCGCCCCAATGCCCCGGGCGCCCGGATAATCCGCGCCAGGCGGGCCAGCAGCCGGACATGGCGCCACGGCTCGTCCGACGAACCGAACATGGTGAAGATCAGATCGGGGCGCGAGGAGGCGCTGAACTCGACGGGGGTACGCCAGCGGGTGACGATGAGCGCGGTCGTTGTGATGCGGGGGTCGATCGCGTGGGGAAAGGCGACGCCCTCCGGAACCGAAGTCGATGATTTCGACTCACGCTGGATCAGCAATGCCAGAAGGGCATCGGCCGCGAGGTTCGGGATGAGCGTCCGATGGGCGTGCTCCGCAGCGGTGCGGAGAGCGTCGTCGCGCGATGCCGGCCCGGGGAGGACAAGCGTGGTGCCGGGCTGGAGGAGAGGCGTGAGGGACATTTCAGGGTGGGACGATACCGCGACCGGGCCCGAGGGGGAATAATGAAAGGAACCGCGGCGGATGCCGAGTAAGGGTGTTGTCGGGTCGGTGGTCGACCCGGCGGATGGAAGCGCGGGAGGTGGCGGCGATGGAACAAGTCTTCGAGGCGGCTGCGGACAACCTGGTCTGGGTGCTCCTGGCAAGCGTGATCGTCGTCGGAATCGTCGGCTCGACGCTCCGCGAGATCGTCAAGACCAAGTCGCGCGAGCGGACCCGCCGGGAGATCGCGGCATACATCGCCGAGGGTTCCATGACACCCGAGCAGGGCGAACGACTCATGGCCGCCGGGCGGTCCAAGTGGGAGGATGCATGATGACAGTTGAGATACTCGCCACGGACTTTGCCGATGCGGTAATCCGGATGTTCGATCGGGGCACCATTATCCCTGTTCTGGGGATCTTGCTCGGGTGCTCTGTCGCGATGATCGCGATCGTCGCGGGCGCGATGCGTCAGGCGTCGCAGACCAAGGCGCGCGAGAAGACCCGGTCCGAGATCGCGGCGTACATCGCCGAGGGCTCCATGACACCCGAGGAAGGCGAGCGCCTGCTCAACGCCGGCGCGAAGAACTCGGGCAAGGGCTGCTGCGGCTGATCAGGCAAACAGGTCGATCGCCGAACCAACATTGGTGATCGCCCGGATCAGGTAGGTCTGCACCGCGCGCTCCACGGCCCGGTTGAACTCCGATTGTGACACATCGCCGATTTTCGGCATGTCGTACAAGTCGCGCGTGTCGTGGTGACGCTGGATGTGGCCGCAGCCCGGGCGCTCATAGGCGACCGGCGAACAGCCGTGGCGGCGGTCGCTTCCCCGGCACGACTCGAACCGGTCGTGCTCCCGGAGATTCTGCGCATCGAGGTATTCGTCGTACCGGAGGCGGGGCCGGCGCGCCGAGCACGCATCGTCGCGGCGGCAGGAGTCCCGGTGATCGTCGCAGTCACGCCGATGGTCGGCGTGCTCGGGTCGATGCACGGCACACGCATCGGCGTGGTGGCCCGGATGGTGGGAGTGCGGGGCATTGGGATGTGCGACCCGGGAGGGCCACAGCATGAACGATGCGGAGTCGAGCGGGCTGATCTTCATTGTGCCGGGTCAGGTTCGAAGCCCGTACCCGGACCGCCCAGCCGATAAGATCGCCCCCCCGGCGTGGCGTCGCGGCAAGTTCCCGCAGCGTGGCGTGCCGGTTGTGCGGGCGTGTTGCATCCGATCAACGCGCCGATGAGACGGATGGACACACCCGGTGCGGACGGAAGAACTCGACTACGACCTGCCCGAGCACCTGATCGCGACGAGACCCGTCGAGCCGCGAGACGCGTGCCGGCTCCTCGTGGTGTCACGCACGGACGAACGCGTGGTGGAGCACGCACTGTTCTCTGATCTACCCTCGTTCCTGCGCCCCGAAGATGTGATGGTCTTCAACACCTCAGGCGTGCTGCCCGCACGGTTGGTCGGCGCGCGCCAGGACACCGGCGGCGCCGTGGAGGGCCTGTTCCTCGATGAGCGTGCGAACGCTGCGGGCGCGGAGTGGCGCGTCATGCTCAAGAGCAACGGCAAACTCCGCGCCGGGCAGGTGATCGTGCTGGGCACGGGCGACGCGAAACACGAGATCGAACTCCTGCAGCGCGACGAGGAATGCTGGATCGTTCGACCGATCGGACCCGGCCCCGCGGGGGCTCCGGAGATTCTCGCCCGTGTCGGCGCGACCCCCCTGCCACCGTACATCCTCCGCCAGCGGAAGCACACCGGCCTGAGCGTGGACGACGCCGCGGACCGCGCGTGGTACCAGACGGTGTACGCGCAGATCGGAGGTTCAGTCGCGGCCCCGACCGCGGGGCTGCACTTCACCGAGGCCCTGCTCGGGCGCCTCGCGTCGATGGGTGTGGCGCGAGCGGATGTGCGGCTCGATGTGGGCGTGGGCACCTTCAAACCCATCGAGTCGGAGCGCGTCGAGGACCACCCGATGCACGCGGAATGGGCGCGGGTCCCCGGTACGGCGCTGTCCGTGATCGACGCAACGAAGCACTCGGGCTGTGACCAAGGCAGAGGGGATGGCGCGGAGGGCGAGGGGGGCAAGGGGGGGGAGAGGGGGGCGCGGGGGCGGGTCATCGCGGTGGGGACGACCAGCGTGCGCGCCCTGGAATCGGTCCCGCACGGTTCCGCGGGCGACTGGGAAGGGTGGACGAACCTGATGATTGCGCCGGGGTACGGCCTGAAGCGTGTCGATGCATTGGTGACGAACTTCCACCTGCCGAAATCGACCCTGCTCCTGCTGATCGGGGCGTTCTTTCCCGGAGGCGTCGGCCGGGTCAAGGCGATCTACACCGAAGCGGTGCGCCGGGAGTATCGGTTTTACTCCTACGGCGACGCGATGTTGATCCTGCCGTAGGCCCGTCAAACGGATACATTGTCCCCCTGACACCACCGCCTGCGGAGAAAGGATGCTCCACAGTTGACTCGCCTCGACGATCTCATCGCGGGATTGCCGGTGACGCTCGACCCGCCCGATGCGGGGAGCATTCGCATCTGCGACATCACCGAGGACTCGCGCACCGCCATGCCCGGATCGCTCTTCATCGCGCGATCGGGCGGCACGCACGACGGAACCAGGTTCATCGCGGACGCCGCCACCGGCGGCGCCGTCGCGGTGCTGCGGAAGCGGCACACCTCAGCGACGCCCGCGCCAGCCCAAAACGATGTTTTCCCGGATATGGCGACCGTGTGGTCCTCGGGCGATGACCGCGAAGTGGCCCGAGTCGGGGCGATCATCGCCGAGCGTTTCTACGCCTCGCCATCCTCAAGCGTGCGCATCGTCGGCGTGACGGGGACCAACGGCAAGAGCACCATCGCCCACATGGTCCACCGTCTGCTCAAGCACGCCGGAGTCAGCGCCGGGTTGATCGGGACGGTCGAGATCGACGACGGGCGCGAGGTGAGCAAGGCGACCATGACCACGCCCCCCGCGACGGAAATGAGTTACCTCCTCTCGAATATGCGAGAGCACGGGTGCGCCGCGGCGGCAATCGAGATATCGAGCCATGCGCTGGACCAGGGGCGGGCCGACGGCATCCGCGTCGAGATCGGCGTCTTTACCAACCTCACGGGCGATCACCTCGATTACCACAAGTCGACCGAGGAATACGCCCGGTGCAAGGCGCACTTGTTCGAGATGCTGCCAGAGGACGGCCTGGCGGTGGTCAACGCCGACGACCCGTGGCACGCGCGGATGAACGAGAGGTGCGCAGCGCAGATCATCCGCACGAGCATCACCGGCACAGACGCGGACGCGATCGCACGGCTCTTGAGCGTCTCGGCGCAGGGCACCCGCGCCGAGTACGCCGGTCCGTGGGGAACGATCGAGGCGACAAGCCCCTTCATCGGCGAGCACAACGTGAGCAACACGCTGCAGGCGCTGGTCTGCGCGCACCGGCTCGGGCTCGGGCGCGAGCAACTCGAGCGCGGCCTGTCGCGGCTCACCACGCCCGCCGGTCGGCTCGAGTGCGTGAGCGAGCCGGGCGACGGGATGCTCGTGCTCGTGGACTACGCACACTCCGACGACTCCATCGCGCACGCGCTGGCGTCGGTGCGCCCGGTCGCCGAGCAGACCGGCGGGAGAGTGATCTGCGCCTTCGGGTGCGGCGGAGACCGCGACAAGACCAAACGCCCGCGCATGGGGCGTGCGGCCGCGGCGGGCGCGGACATCGTCTTCATCACGAGCGACAACCCGCGAACCGAGCGTCCGAGCGCGATCATCGACGAGATCCGCGCCGGCATGACGCCCGAGATGCTCTCGCGCTGCCGCGTCGATGCTGATCGCCGACGCGCGATCGTCGCGGCCATCAATGAAGCCAAACATGGTGATGTCGTCGTCATCGCCGGCAAGGGGCACGAGGACTACCAGATCCTTCCCAACGGGTCCGGCGGCACGGAGCGCATCCACTTCGACGACCGCGAAGAAGCACGCAAGGCCCTGGAGGTCAAACGCAGCGCGATCGTGGAAGTGAAACACACCCATGACTTCTGGACCGCGGGCGGCATCGCTCGCGCCACGGGCGGCGAACTGACCGGCGATCCCCGCGTCCGCCTCACCGGCGTCTGCACCGATACACGCGCCATCACCAGCGGATGCGTATTCGTCGCGCTCGTCGGCGAGCGGTTCGATGCGCACGACTTCGTACGCGACGCGGT
>CALFMQ010000463.1 GCA_937879825.1 uncultured Phycisphaerales bacterium | reverse complement strand
GGATGGGCATCATCACACTCGTCTTTGCCCCCGTGCTGACGCTTGAAGGCATCGAGGGGAAGATGTTCCGGCCAATGGCGTGGACGTTCATATTCGCGCTCCTGGGAGCCCTGCTGGTCGCGGTGTTCCTGTCCCCGGTCTTGTCGTACTACTTCCTTCCGCGTCGCGCGAAACCCAAGGACGCCATTCTGCTACGTGGATTGGCCGGGGCATACGGCTGGGCCGTCGGCGGAGCGATTCGACTCCGGTGGGTCGTGATGCTGCTGGCCGTGGCTCTGCTAGGCGTCGCGGGCTACCGGAGCACGCAGATGGGCGGCGAGTTCATCCCGCGCCTGAGCGAGGGCTCGATGGTCCTGAACACCATCCGCCTCGCTGGCGTCTCGATCGATGAGTCCGTGCGGTATAACACACGGATCGAGGAGGTCCTGCTCGATGAGTTCCCAGATGAGATTGAGCACATCTGGAGCCGCATCGGGACCGCCGAGGTGGCGACCGATCCGATGGGGATCGAACTGACAGACATTTTCTTGACGCTCAAGCCACGTGCAGAGTGGACGCAAGCGGACACGCAGGCGGGTCTCGTGATCGAGATGGAGAAGACCATCTCACAGTTTCCCGGCGTCAACATGGTGTTCACGCAGCCGATCGAGATGCGCATGAACGAGATGGTTTCGGGCATCCGATCCGATATCGGGATCAAGATCTTCGGCGACGACTTCGACGAGTTGCTCCGGATCGCCGACGACGTTCAGCGTGTGCTTCTGGACATCCCGGGTGCCTCAGATATCTCGGTCGATCAGATCACGGGGCAACCATCGCTATCAGTTGCTGTCGATCAGTCCCGTGTTGCCCGCTACGGCGTCGCCGCCAGCGAGGTGTTGGACTTCGTTGAGGCGATCGGCGGGATCCGCGTCGGTGAGGTATTCGAGGGCCAGCGTGTCTTCCCGCTTGTCGTCCGACTCCCGCAGACATTCAGGGAAGATGTAGAAGCGGTGTCATCAGTACGCATTCCGACCGAAGGGGGCGTCGCGGTGCCACTTTCGTCGATGGCCTCGGTCGATCTCTCGGAAGGATCGGCCACGATCAACCGCGAGTGGAGCAGAAGACTCATCCGTGTGCAGTCGAACGTCAGCGGAAGAGACCCCGCATCGTTTGTCAGTGAAGCAAGGGCAGCCATTGATGAACGGGTCACATTGCCCGAGGGCTATGTGCTTGAGTGGGGTGGGCAGTTTGAGAACTTGGAACGCGCCAGGACTCGCCTGATCATCGTCGTGCCCGCGGTCTTGCTTATGGTGTTTTTTCTGCTGTACTTCAGCCTGAAAAACCTACGGGATGTCGTCATCATCTACACCTGCATCCCGTTTGCGGCCGTCGGTGCCATCTTCGCGTTGTGGTGGCGCGACATCCCTTTCAGCGTCAGCGCCGCCGTCGGGTTTATCGCTCTCACGGGCATCGCCGTGCTCAACGGGCAGATCCTCATCACCGCGATCCGCGACACACTCAACACCGGCCAGCAGAGCAAGGACGCGATCATTGCGGCCTCGAAGACCCGCCTCCAGCCGGTGCTCGCGACGGCGATCACTGATATCGCTGGGTTCGTCCCGATGGCGATTGCAACGGGGGTGGGGAGCGAGATCCAGCGACCGCTGGCGACGGTGGTAATCGGCGGCATGGTCACGTCGACGCTACTCACCTTGTTTGTGCTTCCGGTCATCGCATCCGTCTTCATGAAAGAAAGTGCGCAGGTTGCTGACTCGGAGCGTGATCAGTGAGCGGCTGCGACTGTGGAAAGGATGCCGTTGGTCTGGAGCAGCGAACGCTCATAGCGCTACTCACGATCAACGGCGTGATGTTCGTTGCCGAGGTGATGGTTGGATGGATCGCGGAGTCCACCGCGCTGCTGGCCGACTCGCTTGACATGCTGGCAGATGCCACGGTGTACGGCATCGCGTTGTACGCGGCGAGCCGGTCCGGCGGCGCACAGCGGACTGCAGCGCGAGTGAGCGGCGTCCTTCAAATCGCGCTGGGTCTTGGAGTTTTGGTCGAGGTAATCCGCCGGGCGGTGTTCGGCAGCGAGCCGACGAGTCATCTGATGATTGGAGCTGGGACTGTCGCGCTTGTTGCGAATATGATCTGTCTCCGGCTTATCGCAAAGCATCGCGAGGGCGGTGCGCACATGCGAGC
>CALFMQ010000462.1 GCA_937879825.1 uncultured Phycisphaerales bacterium | reverse complement strand
ACAAAATACGCCCGCATCATTCGGTAGCCTTCGTGACGAATCTGCTGGCTTACAGAAGCGATCAGGTCGACATAGCCCCGCTCTACTTCCGAGCCTTTTCTGGGTCGCAGTGTTCCCACTTGTTCGAGCTCGTCGATCAAATGGGTGGCGAGCAAACCACGAAATGCAAACTCGTGAAGCGAAGGACTCACTGCCGCAACTCCTCACGAATCGCACGGAATATCGCGCGATAGGTCTCTAGATTCTGCGTATCCGGTAGATGAACTTCAATCCGATATACCATCGTTATGCCGTTGGGCATCCCCACTTGGACAGAGGGAGCAAGACTCTGATCCTTTGTTGTCTTGGCATGCTCTTCCAGCGACTTGGGCGCCGTTGAATCCGCCTCTCTCTTAATGCTTGTAAAGTCGGCATAATCACAAAGGGCTTTGAAAGTAGTAGCGATCTTGTCGGCAACGGAATCTCCATCACCGGTCTTTGACTTGAACCATCCCTTCAGTTCTGCGACTGCCTTCGTCGGCGCGTCTTGGTTGGACTTGAAAAGATCGTCGTATGCCTTGCGCAGACAGCTTGCAAGGACGCCTTTGGCCTCTGCCGCATTCATGAACTGTCGATATGAATCGGTAGGCCTATTCGATCCGTCCAAGAGTCCTATATAGCGGAAGAGCTTGATGACTGGGCGATCATTGGAACTGGTGAATCCAAGATCGCTCAGAAACTCATGCGTGAACTGCTCTGGTACCGCAGCCTTCCGTACGGCATCTAGAATATCTGGCAAGTTCTTCTTGGACGGCATGTATGGAACGGGAATGTCCATTGCTACCTCCTTCGATTTCGAGGCAATGCTTAGTGCGTCGATATTGTTATAGAATAGGGTATCGTCGGGTCCCACCGAATGTTGGGGGGCGGAACGAAGTGACGCAAGCAGTGCTTGAGAACAATACGCCACACCGCTCCCGCCGACATACGCGCAAACGCATTCGTCATCAGCGCGAGACGAGCTGATGCCACCGGTCGGACCAACCAATCGGCGCGAGCAAAATCTCTTCCGTCGCTCCCCCCGCGCAGGGGGGGAAGTTGATTCGATGATTACCCCTCACCTGTCATCGCGATGCGATGACATCCTCTCCCCGGAGGGGAGAGGGAGAAAGACCCCCTCCGTCACGCATTCGCGTGACACCTCCCCCGTCGGCGACGGGGGAGGGAGCAGTTGATTCGATGATTACCCCTCACCCGGCGACTTTGTCGCCACCCTCTCCCTCAAGGGGAGAGGGTGCGAACTTACTTTGCGACGCCGGCGCCGGAGGCGACGCGTTCGAGGGTTTGCTCGATCATGCGGCCGATGCCCTCGTAGACCTCGTGGATCCTGGCGTCGCACATGTAGGCGGGGGTGGTGATGATGTTGTTGTCGTCGTCGCAGTGGGCGGCGGCGACATCGTGCTCGATGTTGGTCGAGCCCATTTTGGCGATGGCGGAGGCGGTGGCCTTGTCGGAGCCGATGGTGACGGCGCAGCCCATGCCGCCGGCGGCCTTGCCGAGCACCTTGGCGGCGATGACGGGGGCGATGCAGCAGAGGGCGATGGGCTTGCCCTCTTCGTGGAACTCGGTGATCACGCGCTCGACCTGCGGGTTGACGGTGCAGTCGGGGCCTTTGGCTGCGAAGTCGCAGAGGTTCTTGGCGGCGCCGAATCCGCCGGGGAAGACCACGGCGTCGAACTGTTTGGATTTGAGTTGATCGAGTGGCTTGATGTCGCCGCGCGCGATGCGTGCGGACTCGACGAGGACGGAGCGCTTCTTGCCGGTGGGTTTCTGGGCGAGGTGGTCGATCTCATCGAGTTGGGTGTCGGGCGCGAAGCACTGGACGCGCGCGCCGTGGCGTGAGAGGTGGGTGAGGACGGAGACGGCTTCGTGGATTTCGGAGCCGTCGAACACGCCGCAGCCAGAGAGGACCACCGCTACTTTCGTCATCATCGATCTCCGTTTCGGATGCGGATCAGGGCCCGTTCCCGGTGGGGATGGGCGGGGGTGTGGTGATATTGGGGTCGAATGTGAGAGTGTAGGTCGGGGTGTTGACGGTGTTGGGGGTGACTTCGAGGTGGTCGACGTGGCCGTCCATGAAGGCGGCGGTTGCGTAGTTGCGCTTGCCGTGGTCGCCGTCGAGTGAGTAGGGGGTTTGGGAGACGAAGTCCATGGTCTGGTCGTGGAGCCAGACGAAGCGTGCGGGCGTGTTGAGGGATGCCTGCAGCCAGATGTGCTGGTTGCGTTCCCAGAGGTAGCGGTCGTTGATGTACTGGCC
>CALFMQ010000461.1 GCA_937879825.1 uncultured Phycisphaerales bacterium | reverse complement strand
GAGCAACCACGAGCGATAGGGTGTGGATATCCTTTCGGAGGGTGTCGGAAACCGACATGTAGTGGTTGGCGGTGTCATACTGCGGGGCTGGGGTGCGGCACGCGGAATACCGCCCGATAACCACGGATTTTGGACTCGGATACGCTCACGGATGATGACCTCGGACGCTCTAGAGATGTTGCTGGAAGGGTTGACGGCGCCGCAGCGGGAGGCGGTGACGACGACCGAGGGGGCGATGCTGATTCTGGCTGCGGCGGGATCGGGCAAGACGCGGGTGATCACGCGGCGTGTGGCGTTTCTGATCGCCAATGGTGTGCCGGCGTGGCAGATCCTGGCGGTGACATTTACGAACAAGGCTGCGGGCGAGATGCGGGAGCGCGTGGAGCACCTGCTGGAGGAGCATGGTTTGCAGGGGGCGCGGGGGTTGACGCTGACGACATTTCACGCGCTGTGCGCGCGGTTGCTGCGTCGGTACGCGGTGATGATGAAGGATGCGCCGCGCTGGGGGATCGACGATCAGTACACGATCTACGACACGGACGATCAGAGCGCGCTGATGAAGCGCGTATTGAGTGACTTGCAGATGAAGTCTGGGAACTGGTCGCCGCGGCAGGTGCTGGGGACGATCAGCAACGCGAAGAACCAGTTGCTCGGCCCGGAAGAGTACGCGGCGATGGCGCAGGACTTCTTCACGCGGACGATCGCGAAGGTGTACGAGAAGTACCAGCAGGCCTTGCGGGCGGCGAACGCTGTGGACTTTGATGATCTGCTGCTGATGACGGTGCGGCTGTTGCGGGAGTGCGAGGCGGCGCGGGCGGAGGTGCAGGCGCGGTGGAAGTACCTGATGATCGACGAGTATCAGGATACGAACCGCGCGCAGTTCCAGTTGGCGTCGCTGGTGGTGGGATCGGAACAAGGCCAGCCCCCCCGCTCGCCGAATGTGTGCGTGGTGGGCGACCCGGACCAGTCGATCTACGGGTGGCGGGGCGCGGACATCTCGAACATTCTGGAGTTTGAGGAGCACTTCCCGGACGCGAAGGTCATCGCGCTGGGGGAGAACTTCCGGTCGACGGCGCCGATCCTGGCGTGCGCCGATGCGCTGATCAAGCACAACCGGCGGCGGAAGGACAAGCCGCTGTTTACATCGAGCGAGGGGGGCGAGAAGCCGGAGGTTGTGTTTGTTGCGGACGAGCACGCCGAGGCGCGGCTGGTGGCGGATTGGTTCAAGCGGCGGGTCGAGGATGAGGGGCTGGCGTGGCGTGATATGGCGGTTTTTTATCGCACGAATGCGCTGTCGCGCGTGATGGAGGACGAGTGCCGCAAGGCCGGGATTCCGTATGTGATCGCGCGGGGGACGGCGTTCTATCAGCGTGAGGAGGTGCGTGATGCGATCTCGTACCTGCGCGTGGTGGCGAACCCGCTGGATGAGGTGTCGTTGCGGCGGATCGTGAACAAGCCGAGCCGCAAGATCGGGAATACTTCGCTTGATGCGGCGGCGTCGCACGCGGCGATGCGGGGGATTCCGCTGTTCGAGGCGATGCGGGAGTCGGGGAGCGCGGAGGGTGTTTCGTCGGTCGCGGCGCGGGGGATGGACCGGTTTGTTGCGATGGTCGAGGGTTGGACGGGGGCCGGGAGTTTCATGGGGGCGGAGGTCTCGAGTTCGCTTGCGGAGTTGGTGGAGCGGGTGGTGCGGGAGTCGGGCTTAGAGTCGCACTACAAGGCGATCGCGCAGAAGAGTTCGAGCGATGCGGATGAGGCGCGGGTGGCGAACCTTGAGGAGTTGGTGACCTCGGCGCGGGAGTTCGAGTTGGAGTTTGATCCGAGCGCGGACGCCGGGGGCGACGGCAGGAGCGCCGATGTTCCCCCTCTCCTTGCGATGTTGCGTGCGTATCTGGAGTCGATCGCGCTGGTGGCGGACGCGGATCAGGTAGACCCGGAGCGGGGCGCTGTGACGCTTATGACGCTTCACGCGGCGAAGGGGCTGGAGTTCCCGGCGGTGGCGATGATCGGCTTGGAGGAGGGGCTGCTGCCGAGCGCCCGGGCGCTGGAGGAGGACTCGGACGGCGAGGAGGAGCGGCGGTTGTGCTTCGTGGGGATCACGCGGGCGCAGCGGCACCTGCTGATGACGAGCGCGCGGTACCGGACGCATCGCGGTGTGTCGGAGCGGACGATTGCGAGTCGGTTTATCGAGGAGTTGCCGCAGGATCAGGTCCGCGTGTCGAATCAGTCGGACGCGGGATACGAGGATGACTCGTTCGAGTCGGGGCCGAGTGAGCGGGGCGGACTCCGGTACGAGCGGGATGAGGACTCGGTGGGCGGGTTGAGCGTGGGGATGCACGCGCGGCATCCGCAGTTCGGGATCGGGCGGGTGGTGTCGTTCGCGGGGCTCGGCGCGAACCGGCGGGTGATCATCGACTTCAAGGGAGTCGGGCGGAAGACGCTGATTCTGCAGTATGCGCGGCTGCAGGTTGTCGAGTGATCAGCGGAGCGCGACCGGGCTGACGGCGGATGCGGCGATGTCGGTGCGGAAGGTCTTGCCGACAAAGGTGATCTTGTCGCATGCGTCGTAGGCGCGTTTGCGCGCCTGATCGAGCGAGGAACCGGTGCCGACGATGTTGAGGACGCGGCCGCCGGCGGTGACGATTTCGTTTGCGGAGCGCTTTGTGCCGGCGTGGAAGATGTGCACGCCCTCGACTGCGGCGGCGTCATCGAGGCCGTGGATGGGGACGCCGGTGGTGTGCTTTTCTGGGTAGCCGCCCGAGGCGAGGACGACGCAGCAGGTGTGGAGGTCGTTGGTGTCCCACTCGGCTTCGTGGAGTTTGCCGGTCGCGGTTGCGAGGAGGAGCTGGGCGAAGTCGCCGGTGATGCGTGGCATGAGGGCCTGGCACTCGGGGTCGCCGAAGCGGACATTGAACTCGAGCACCTTGGGGCCGGCGTGCGTGAGCATGAGGCCGATGTAGAGGACGCCCTTGTAATCGATCTCCATGCGGCGGAGGGCATCGAGCGTGGGGATGAGGACCTGGCGGTGGACGATGTCCATCGTTTTGGCGTCGAGGATGGGCGCGGGGCAGTACGCGCCCATGCCGCCGGTGTTGGGGCCGGTGTCGCCGTCGCCTAAGCGTTTGTGGTCCTGGCAGAGATCGAGGACGGCGGCGCTGCGGCCGTCGATGAGCGCGAAGACCGAGACCTCGGGGCCTTTGAGTCGTTCTTCGATGAGGACCTTGTCGCCCGCATCGGCGAACTCGCGTTTGAGCATGATGCGATCGATGGCGTCGCGGGCTTCGGCCTTGGTGTCGCAGACCATGACGCCCTTGCCGGCGGCGAGGCCGGAGGCCTTGACCACCATGGCTTCGACCTCACGCGAGTCGATGTAGGAGCGTGCGGCTTCGACGGACTCGCAGACGCGTGCTTCGGCGGTGGGGATAGAGGCGGCGCGCATGAAGTTCTTGGCCCACGCCTTGTCGGACTCGAGTTTGGCGCCTTCTTTGGAGGGGCCGAAGACGGGGATCGCGGCTTTGGTCAGCGCATCGGCGAGCCCCGCGGCCAGGGGCGCTTCGGGGCCGATGACGACGAGGCCGACCGACTCTTTTTTGCAGAACTGTTCGACGCGGTAGGCCTCTTTGGCGTTGAACTCGAAGCCGATCGGCTTGGCAACAGAGGCGAGGCCGGGGTTGTCGGGGTGCGTTGTGAAGAGGCGGGATGTGGATTTGGAGTTGCGCAGTCGCCACGCGAGGGCGTGTTCGCGTCCGCCGCCGCCGATGATGAGGATGTTCAGGGGCTCGCTCCGAGTGCTCATCGGGCCATCATAGCGGGGCGCTCGTGGATCAATCCGAGGGAGCGCTGACGCCCAGAGCGGGCGCGAGATCGGAGGTGATATCCGCGACTTCGCTCTGGCGCATGAGCGAGAGGAAGAGGTCGTTGTCGGCGTCGTTGATGATGAGGTCGCCGTTGAAATCGGTCGGTGCGTCGAGGAAGGCGTACCAGTCTTCGGTGCCGATTCGGCCGTCGCCGGTGATATCGAGATTCGCGGTGAGGATCGGGAGGGGGTGGATGATGAGGGTCTCGGCGGCGTCGGGGTCGCCGAAGACGTGGATGACCGGTTCGCTCACGAGGATGCGGGCCTCGGTGAGCGCGAGGATGCTCGAGGGCGCCTTGGGGGCGCCGGCGGCGGGAACGGCGACGACATCGAACTCGAGGTTGACGACGCTGCCCCCGGAGTCGTTTTCTTCGTCGAATAGCGAGATGCGCGCGAAGCGGACTCGGCCCGGCTCGTATTCGGGCGTGATCCAGATGGCGCCGTTGAAGAGCGCACCGTTGGAGATGCGCGGGTTGGCGAGCAGGGACGGGTCGTATTGCGCCTCGATCGTCCACATCCTGATGTTGCGCTGGTTGGGGTTGCCCAGGCACAGCGTGAGGGTCGAGGTGGAGCCCGCGACCATGACCGGCGGCGTGAACATCGGCGTGACGATCATCGCTGTGGGGAGCGACTCGATCGGGGCGGGATTCCAGTCCGGGACGGTGCCGACGGGGGCCGTTGCGTCGAACGCCCATTCGACGACGGTCGCGACTTCGAGATCATCGATCAAGCCGTCGCGCTCGATGAAGTCCATGATGTTGACGTCGTAGGGCGAGGGATTCGCGTCGCCGCCGATGCTCTGGATGGCGTTGAACGCGTCGCCCGCGTCGAGATTGCCGGAGGCGTTGAGGTCACCCGGGAGTGCGGGGATATACAGGAATGCCATGCCGCCGATGTCGGCGGGCTGGAGCGTGCGTTTGACGCCGTTGTAGTCTCCGTGCATGACGAGCGACGGGCTCCACGAGTTGCCCGGCAAGAAGTCGAACGTGTACGGATCGATGATTGCGCCGAGGTGGGACTGGGCTTCGTTGGGGTGATCGAGCCCGAGCGCGTGGCCGACTTCGTGAAGGACGACGGTCTGCACATCGAAGACGGGCACCAGACCTTCGGTGCTTTCATTGGACTTGTGCGCGGCGTCCCTGCTGGGGGCGGCGAAGCGCGCCGACTCGCAGGCGTACCGGATCGGGTTGGCTGCGGTGGGTGCGTGCGCTTCGGCCTGGGTTGTTGATGTTGTCCAGGTCCACGCTTCGTTGAGGTAGATGTCGGCGGTGCGGAGGAAGTCGCCCTCGCGGAAGATGACCGCGAAGCCGAGGATTCCCGGTGTCATCTGGTATGTGACGCCGCCGGATGTGATCGAGAATCCGACGGGCTTGGTGAAGAAATCGATGTTGGCGCCCCAGCCGGGGAGGTTGTCGAGCGGGAAGCCGAGTTGCTCCCACATCTGGCAGCTGGGTCCTGACCACTGGCCCCAGCACCCGCCGTTGACGATTGCGTCGTCGTTGGGCACGGCGTCGTAGGCGTAGGGGGCGAATGAAAGGTGGCCGTGGGTGACATCCGACCATGAGTGGAGCGCGCTGACGACCGCCTGCATCGCCAGACTCCGCTGGGTCGGGGGCAGGAAGTCCATGAACTCTTCGTCGAACTGATAGGTCAGCGAGATGGGCTGATTCTGGAGGTATCCCTCCCAGCCGCGGTAGTTGCCGAGGGCGATATCGGCGGGCGACCTGAAGTCGAGGAGCGTGAAGCCGGTCGTTGGCTGGGCGCGGGCGGGCGTTGCGAGCGCGACGCCGATGAGCGCTGCGCTCACGAGAAAGACATTCATTGGAAACAATGACTTGCCCACTTGAAACGACACGCACGGCGATTGACCGTGCGTGCCGAGGAAATCAGTTGATCGACTCGGCCCGAAGGAGTGCGGTTGCGCTCCTCGAAACGAGTTGTTTGCGGCTCAGTCGCGCCGACGGCGGGCCGTGCCGGCCATCCCGAGCGCCAGCCCCGCCAGCGCCGCCGCACCGGGCGACGGGATGATGGGGATGAGGACGGGGATGCTCTGGGCTGCGCCGGTGGGCGGGGGTGGCCCCGCGACGGCGGCGTAGCCGTTGCCGATCGAGATGTTGGCACCGGTGAAGAGCATGACGATGATGTCTTCGCCGTTCTCGACCTGGGTTGCGATGGCGCCGGTCCACTCGAAGTCGACGGTTTGACCGAAGCCGAAGTCGTCACGCGGATCACCCGTGTCACTGGGTGCGCCGGCGGTGCCGGGGATGAAGTATCCGCGGCCGTTGACGAGGTTGAAATCGATCGGATCGACGAGCCCGCGTGGATGCGGAGCCGGGAAGACGTTGGGATCGAGCCCCTGGATCTGGAGTTCGTTGATCGAGTCCAGAAGGGCCGTGGAGGATCCCGCCACGTGGTGGTAGCGATAGGCGAACACGTGGTCGCCCGGGTTGAGGGTCAGGGGACCCTGCCCTGCGTTGACAACAGTCGGAGTCGACACCCGATAGACCGTCGTCGTCATCGACGAGGTATCCACCGTGACGGGTCCGACCTGATTGACGAATCCTGCGGGCCAAGCGTAGGTGTCGTTGGCATTCAGGAAATCAATCTGGACCCCGAAGGTTGATGGATCGGGTGCGCTGTAGAGCGTGTTGTCCCAAGCCGCCACCGCCGGGGTTACAACTCCCGCGATGATGGCTGCATTGAAGACCGTCTTGAGCATTTTACTTCAGACTCCCCGCTGCCGCTCCCGGCAGCGATGTGGGTCCGGTGAACTCACGGGCCCGGTCTCTTCTCTTCCAACTGCCCTGCTCATGTATCAGGCGTCCGTTGCCCTCACATGAAGCACTGTTGAGCAGAGCAACAATTCTCAGACTAACTCTCAGCGACGGCGACGCGAGGCGGCCAAGCCGGCGAACCCGAGGAGGGCCGCGGCACCCGGCGCGGGGACGTTCAGGTCGGGCTGACCGGGAACATCCACGAGCGAGAGGGTCTTGGCGAACGCGAAGCCGAAGTCGGAGACTTCGACATCGACGAAGTTCACAGCGACGGCGCCCGTTGCGCGGACGTACCAGGTGTAGGTCTCGGTGAGCGAGGGCCCGCCGAGGTTGTCGGAGGTGTAGTTGAAGATGAAGTTGTCGTTGTCGCCCGAGCCGGAGTTGTCGATGAGGTCGACAACGGCGTCACCCTGACCGACGGTTGTGTCGGCGGTGATGCGGCCGTGGGTCGCGGCGGCGAGGTCGGTGAAGTCGAGGTTGCTCGAGCCGTTGATGCCCATGACGAAGCGCTCGATGGCGCTGGGGCCGTTGCCGCGGAAGGTGTAGATCATCGTCACTT
>CALFMQ010000460.1 GCA_937879825.1 uncultured Phycisphaerales bacterium | reverse complement strand
GGGCGGCATGGAAGTCATCCGCCACGCATGAAAAACCGGCCCGCGCGGGCCGGTCGTGGATGGGTCAGCCGAGTTGTCGTTCGCTTACGGGCGCGCGTCCGGCAACTCTAAGTACATCAACAGACGCGGGCGGTCCGATGGGCGACGCATGTTCGAACGGTCGAACAGGCACAGCCAGCGCGACTCATACGTCGGCACGAACCGCTCGTCGTTCATCGCTTCCGCCGCCGTGCCCGGCACCTCGATCGACTCGATCAGGTCCGGGTCGTACCCGCGGACGACGAACCACGCCAGGAACACATCCGAGCGCGTCGACGCGCAGTTCACCATGCCGCGGAAGAGTGCCAGCTTCTCCTCGATGTCGTCCTGCGGATTGCTGCCCGCGCCCTGAGGCGTGTACTCCATGAAGCCCGTCGCGGATGTCGTGATATCGAACGGGTGCCCGTCGGCGGGCTGCATGTCGGTGCCGAGCGACTGGAACAGCCCCGATCCCGTCATCGCGTTGGGCTGGCCGGGCGTCCATTGATCGAGCACCGCGACCTCGCCCATCGAGACGAACCCGGGCGTCGTGAAGTCAACACCCGTGCCCGTCGCGACGCGCATCTGCGGGATCTGCGTCAGACCCGCGGGTGTGTCCGTCGACATCGGCGACACGACATTGAAGTTCGCATCGCGATAGCGCGTCAGGAAATCCAGACGAGGCGACGCGGTGATGTTCGCCTGATCAAACCGCCCGATCCCGTTGAGCGTCAGCCCGTTCGCGTCCGCGATCGGCAGACGCGGCCACATGAATGGCAACTGCGCCAGAACCTCCACCGGCGCCGTGTTCAGATTGATCTGCCCCTGGTTCACACTGGAACTGGTCAGCAAGGTGTCGAAGCAATCGAACACGCGCACGCCGAGCGGCACCGCCAGCGCATCGGGCAGGTTCGTCACCGCGCCCGTCATCGTGGTGGCTGTGTCGTTGAGGATGAACCGCGAAACATCGAGCGTGCCCATGTATGGATTCAGCACGCCGCCCGGAGCGCCCGAGTCGTAGGTGCGGTCATCCGCCAGCTGCTCGGAGACGGTCTTCCAGTGGCTGATCTTGTTCAGGTCGTGATTCAGGCACATGTGCGCGAAGGTGCACAGCTGCGCCACCGAAGCGCTCGTCGGGAACGCGTTGTCGCCGTCGCGGCAGTACAACTGGAAGGGCGGAATCTCGTTGGCGAGATTCGCGTTCATCGGCGCGTTGTCCGCGATCTTCGTCGGCTCGCCGATCGAACTGATCGGCTCGTTGAAAGCATCATCATCGATCCACATCGCCGGCACCAGCGCCTCGGGCGCGTTGGCCGCAAGCTGCATCAGGTTCTGATAGAGCGCCGCCTCGCCCACCGCCATCGGTGGCACGATCCAACCCCACTGCGCCATCATCGAGGTCGTGTACGCGCCATCAACCATCAGGCGCGGCGATGCGGAGATCTGATTGCTCCCGCCCTTGTTCAGTTCCAGGCAGTACGCGGGGAAAGAACCGCTCATCCCGCCCGGCTGAATGCCGGGACGCGAGAACGATGAGGTCACCACGATGCGCCCGGAGATCTTGCCCGCGGTCCCGCCCAGGAGGCGGGTGTCCAGCGCGTTGTCGTTTGTGATCGTCGCGTCGGAGAAGATGTAATCCGCCCCGGCGGTCTCCGTGATGTACAGATTGGACTGCAGCGCCCGAGGAAAGGCGTCCGCGGCGTTCGACGGGGACGAGGGCGTCATCTTGTCAACGATCCCATAGTGCGGCCCGGAGGTCGTCGCCTCGATCTGGCGGAGCAGGACCACCGGCAGACGCCCCATCGCCGCACTCAGGGAGTGTTCGAGGAACATGATCTTCGACATCGACGCCGCCGGCACATTCTGCACCGACGCGAACTCATCGACGACAACCTGCCCCGCGCTGCCCGGGAGCGCCGCCTCGGCAGCATCGCCAGTGAACTGCGGCAGGTTGTGGAACCACAGCACCGCGACGCCGCCCGCCGGAATCTCGATATCCGGGCACACGAAGAGCAACGGGAGCGGCCCGGCGCCGGTCGAGAACAGCTCGGCCGAGCTCGAAGGGATCGCGACGATGTAATCCTTGATCTTGATCGGCGTATCCCACGGGTTGCCGAGTTCGGCCACGAACATGGAGCCGATCTGCTCGTTGATATTGTCGAACTCGATCATGCCGTCTTCGGTGCCGTTCTCCTCAACGGTGGTGTTGAGGTCGGAGTAGAAAGCCGCGGTCATCACCTCGCGCAGGAACGGCTGGCGCTCCAGCCCGACGACCGTCAGCCCCTTCTTCAGGTTGTGCAGATCGTCGGCGAGATTGGGCGAACTCAGGATGTTCGCGTAGTCGGCGCCCGCAGCCGGATTCCCGACCGCCGACGTCACGCTCGGATCGCCGGGAACGATCGGGCTCGTGCCCGGGTCCGGGTACGCGAGCGTCGACACCCTGATGTTGCCCTGAGGCAGGCGGTCCGACATCTCGATCGCCGGCGTGCCCGCGATGTCATTGAACGCGCGCTCGGTCTCGACGGTCCGCGGGAAGAAACGCAGCACCGTCGGCGCATCGTTGGCGTCGGCGCAGTCAAGCATGTTCGCCGTCAGCGCGAGCGAGGTGCGGACGGCGAAAGTCGCGCCGACCTCGGCGTTCTGATCCCCGGTCGTGATAAACCGCGCCGGCCCGCGGAATCCCGCCGCCGTGCCCGCGCCGTAGTGATAGACATCCAGATCGAAATCGGTGGACACCATCTCCGCGTG
>CALFMQ010000459.1 GCA_937879825.1 uncultured Phycisphaerales bacterium | reverse complement strand
ATCCGCGATTGGATTCGAGAGAAGTCCGGTCTCGCGGCCGACTGAGCCCGTTTAGGCCGGGGGCAGGAACCCGACGCGCACCTGGTAATCACCGATCGGATCGAGCGAAGCGCCCGGGTTCGTGGCCCGCTGACGCCCGCCGCCCAGAATCCGCGTATCGACGAACCCGATCGTGTTCGCCGCGATCCCGTGCGGCTGCCCGAGGTTCGCGGTATCGGGATAGAAGACCAGCGCGCTGTCAATCCGCGGCGCGACGATGTAGCTGTTCACGAAGTTGAACTGGTTCGATCCCAACACGCCGATCACGACCGACTCGATCGTGATATTCGGGTTCACGTTCGGGTTCGAGTCCGGCAGACCGAGCGTTCCCTCGGGCATCCCCGCGTACAGGCCGGAGTTGATCATCACCGGCGTGATCAACGACTGCACATTCCCCGCCGAGCGGATGTCGGTGTTGAGAATCTGCTCGGTGACCTCGAACCGCCCGATCGTCACGGGCCGGCCCGCCGGCGTCGCGGTGAAGACGAAGAACGAGTCTCGCACCTCGCCGGTCACGCGGAAGTCGTCGATGAAGTTCATCTCGAACGACCCCACGAAGCTCCCGCCCCGGTCCAGCGTCATCGAGCCCGCGCTGGAGGCGTCCACATCCGCGAAGAAGTTGCCGGGCGAAGCGGTCGCCTGGTTCCCGGTGGCGACGATCGAGTCATACCGGAAACCGAGCAGCGTGCCGCCGATCCAGTCGATGAACCGCAGCGACCTCGAGACACCCTGCATGTTCACTTCGGAGTTTCGGATCTCTCCGAAACTCATCGTCTGGATGTCGTTGATTGAGGTGAGCGTCGCGTCCCTCAGGTCGCCGCGCACCAGCACCGAGCGCACATTGCCGTCGAAGTCGATCGAGAGGTCCGTCGCATCACCGTTGACACGCAGCACCCGCAGGGCGTTCTCGACTCCCTGCGCTCCGACGACGATGTCCGCCGAGAGGTCACCCGCGAGGTTATCCGAGTTGCGTCCGGTGATCAGGATCGACCTCATCTCCCGAGCCCTGAACTCGCCCCCGGTCCAATCGATCGCGCGGAGCGTCCTGGCGACGCCCGACACATTGATCGTCGTGTCCTTCAGGCGATCCAGCCGGAACGTCGAGGCGTCCCCCGTGACGATGAGTTCCCAACCGGACGAACCGCCCCGGACGTTCACACTCCCGAGGTCTCCCGTGATGTCCCAGTCGGAACTCAGGACGCTGCCCCGGATGTTCGCGTTCGCGAGCGTGCGCACATTGTCGTCGCCGCTCAGGTCGATGTCGGCATTGAAGTTGCCCGCGAGTCCTTGCCCGTTGTCGCCCGTGATGATGAGGCGCTGGAGCGACGGCGCCGAGATCGAGCCGCGGAGCGTCTCCAGCACGCTCCACTCCGATGCGCGGACCATGCTGATGGGCGCGTCGCTCACCAGGCGCGCATCGATCACGTTGCGGAATGTCGCGAGCAGGCGGTTGAGGTTGCCGGCGCCGATGCGGATATCCGAGTTGTTCACCTCGCCGCGCACATTCACGCGGTTCAGCCCGCCCAGGAACAGCGCATCACCGGACAGGTCACCGCCCACGGAGAACAGGTTCGAGTTGCCGACGGGCACGAAGACCGCCGTCAGGTCCGAAACGATGTTGTCGCCGTCGATATCTGCGTCGAACCGCAGCCCGCCGGGGAGCACGAACCCGTTGAGGTTCTCGCCCGAGATGCCGTACCGAAGGTTGATCGACTCGATCCGGGAGTCGCTCACGATGAACGCCAGGTCGCCGTCATCGGTGCGGCGCTGATCCGCGAACTTCTGCAGCACCGTGGCGCCTTCGATCTGCACGCCGAAGCGTCGATCAGGCATCCCATTGAGAATCGTCACCGCGTCGATCGAACGGCCCGAGCCGAAGTTCACGCGGATGAAGGGCTCCAGCGCATCGGCGGGGAAGCCATCGAGCGCGAACACGCGGACCGTTACATCTCCCGCGTTGTTCACGAATGTGATCGAGTTATCCTCGTCCAGCTGCTGGAACGGCTCGCCCGTGATATCCATTAGAATCGCGATGCGGGACACCGAGAGCACATCGCTCGGCACTACCGTTCCGCCGTTCTCATTCACGCGGTCCGGATCCTGCACCGGGAGGTCCGTGAAGGCGCCGTTCTGCCCCGACGCATCGACGGTCATGAAGTTCGCGAGCCGCGCGAGCGTCGCGAAGCTCTCCGAGCCCGTCACCTCGCCGAACACCGTGAATCCGCCGTTCTGGTTGTCGAGGTTCTCGGAGTTGTCTCGGAGATTGAAGAACCACTGGTTCGTCGCCGAGTTCGGGTTCCCGCCCAGTTTCGCCATGGCGATCGTGCCGAACAGGTTGGAAATGCCCGGCTCGTTCTGCACCGCCGCCATCTGCGGGATGCTCGGGAACGAGCCGGTCGCCTGGAAGCCGCCGCCCTGAAGCACGAAGTCCTCGACGAGTCGGTGGAAGAACGTGTTATCCCAGTCGCCCGCGTTCGCGTACGCCAGGAAGTTGGCGACGGTCAGGGGCGTCTGGTTGTCGAACAGTTCCACATCCACGATCCCGCTCAGCGTCGTGAATCGCGCGATCGGGACCACGGCGCGCCGAGTGAAGAACTCGAAGTCTCCTCCCTCAACGCCATCGCCCGAGGGCACGCCGACGCCGTTGAACTCGCCGTCGAGCAGGCATCCGTTCTCGCCGCGGATGATCGAACTGATCAGGCGCACGCGGTAGGGGGTGTCCGCGTCAATGTTGGACTCGATCCGGATGGTCCGATCCGAGGCGCTGTACCGAACCGTCCGAACGACCAACTGGTCGTCCGCGGTCCCCAGCAGCCCGTCGTTGCCCGCGGTGAACATCTGCACCGATGAGTTGGTCACCGTGCTGTTGCTGATGTTCTGGTCCATCTGGAGCGTGATGAACCCGCGGTTGTCCGCAAAGACATCGATCACATTCACCGGGTTTGCACTCAGCAGAATCCGCGGCTCCAGCGCTTCGAAAACCACCGGCTCCGGGCGCGGACGCCGACCTGACCCTGAGAATGAAATGCCCTTCACCATGCAACTCCTTCGCCTCGGACTCGATCCCCACGCCTTGTGATCGGGAAAATGTAGCACCCCGCGTGAGCGCGGCCCACCCGAAGCCAAAAAACAACCGGGCGCGCCGCGGGGCGGCACACCCGGTGAGTCTCACTGAGTTGACCGATCGCGGGTCGTGGACGCGATCGGAGCCGCATCACGCCGCGGAGCGGCAGGGGCCCGACTGGGTCGGGTAGCCGCTGGGCGAGCACTGACCATTGGTCA
Source organism: uncultured Phycisphaerales bacterium (assembly GCA_937879825.1). Classification (GTDB taxonomy): domain Bacteria; phylum Planctomycetota; class Phycisphaerae; order Phycisphaerales; family UBA1924; genus JACKHC01. The sequence continues at coordinate 2,017 of CALFMQ010000459.1, read as the reverse complement.
CGCCGTTCCACGCGTTGCCCGTCGTCGAGTAGTTCCACGGATTGGTGGAGGGGGTGTACGAGCCATTGAAGCCGTACTGCGACTGCGGAGCGTAGCCCTGCCACGGGGTGGCGAAGCCCGTCACGGGCGCGAAGTTGTAGGACGGGGTCGGCCACGCGTTGCTGTAGGCGAACTCGGGCGCGTAGCCGAAGCCGGAGAACTGATTGCTCGGCGCGAAGCCGGGCGTCCAGCAGTTCCACGGATTGAAGCCGTAGGAGGGGGTCTGGAACGTCGGGGTCGTGTTCCAGTAGCCGCCCTGCCAGTTCGAGGCGGGCGCGAACGAGGGCGTCGAGAACGGCGTGAAGCCGTAGTTGAAGCCGCCGAACTGATTGAAGGGGGTGCAGTAACCGTTGAACGAGGGCGTATAACCAAACTGGTTGTTGAAGTTCGTGAACATCGTCTTTGACTCCTGAGTTCTGATCATGTTCGAGCGCACCGATCGCGCCCCGCGAACACCGCGGATTGACCGGGCCTGAAATTGGCAAGTAACCGAGGACCGGGCGGCATCTCGGCCGTCCGGCTTGCAACTCACTCCACCAATGTGATCGTCACCCCCGCCGACGGACTTTCGCGCCCCCCGTCAGATTCCTGCAAGTCGCGCCATCACCCTCCGACCACCCGGGTGAATAACTGCGACTCGCACCGACGCTCCTCACCGAGCGTGAATGCCAGTGTCGCCGCCTGGAATCCCTCGGCCCCGACAGACGCCGTCACGCGGACTGTCGCGATCGCCCACTTCGGATCGCTGTCCAGGTCCACGCCCACCATCTCGACGCCCAGCAGTTCGTTGTCCGAGGAGACCTTCAGCTCGTTCTCACGCGATGCACGCCCCGCCTTGGCCACGCGCACCTGAATCTCCGCCGACTCTCCGGGCGCCAACCGATGCACATAATCAAAGTCGTACTCTTTCTTCCAGACCTTGGCGCTGGACTCGCGGTCCTGCGGCTCGATCTTCCCCTTCGAGAAGTAGCGGATCGCCACGAAGGGGGCATCCGGATGATCCGTCTCGACCACCACGACGCTGGGAATCTCCTCCTTCGGGAGCATCGTGAAGTCGTAGACGACGCGGTACAGCGACTTCGCCTCATCGGTTTCGGGATCAAACCCCACGAACTGCGGCTTGCCCCCGTGCACGCTCAGCACATGGAACGGGCGATCGTCGATCGACTTCAAAGTGAGCAGGCCCATCGGCTGCACCAGCGCCTTGACGCCGTCGGGATTGACCTCGACCTTCTCGGTCACGTTCGCGCGCACAATCGTCTCGAAGGGCCGCCCGAACCCCTCGCAGATCAGCCGAACCTTCTGCGTCATCACGCCCATGTCCCGTGTCTCGATCGACACATCAAACACGAGGTCCTTGCCCGGTTCGATCACCGCGTACCCATCCGTCAACAGCGCCGTGCACGAGCAGTCGCTGCTCGTATCGGTCACAACCACCGGCTGGTCGCCCACGTTCCGAACCCGGATGCTGCCCGTCACCTTCGATCGCGTCGCCACATCGCCGAAGTCGAGCTCCGCGTCATCGATCGCCAGCGGCGGGGCGCTCATCTTGCCGCCGATCTGCGCGGGCGGGCGCTCCGCGTGCGCCGGCGCTGCAACGCCCACCAGCGCGCCGGTCGAGAGCATCGCGATCAATCCGAACCCAACAAGCGACTTCCTGGACATCCCGGTCTCCTCCGCGTGCGATCTCCCCGCCCCAATCCCCACGGTGCCCCACCGAAACCAAGGAAGTAGGGGGCGAACGGGGCCATCAATCTATATCCATACCGACCGCCGGGGGTTGCGTCGCACCCTTTCCCAAGCGGATAGCCCGGATATCGGCGCGATCCCCCCTCCCGATCACCGGCCCATGAAGAACTCGCGGATCTTGTGGATCGTCGTCTGGCGTCCGACGGACCCAATCGACTCCGTCAGCGGAATCTCCTTCGGGCACACCTTCACGCAGTTCTGGGCGTTGCCGCAGTCCGATACCCCGCCC
>CALFMQ010000458.1 GCA_937879825.1 uncultured Phycisphaerales bacterium | reverse complement strand
GAAATGCTCGAGCGCCGCCTGATAGAGCGATAGGGCGCGAGTTTCGGTGCGCTCCGTGCTCGGGAGGGCCGCATACGCCTCCAGTTGCTCGGTGCGCCATTGGAAGAACTCGGGTGCGCCGGCGATGGGGAAGTAGACGGTCTCGGTGTAGTCGCCGGCGGTTTCTGGGAAGAGGGCGCGGCTCCAGGCGTAGACGAAGTCGTGCGCGGTGACGGGATCGCCGTTGGACCACTTGGCGCGATCGGTGAGATGGAATGTGTAGGTGCGCCCGTCGGGCGAGATCTCCCATGACTGCGCGATGGCCGGCTCGACCTCGAAGGTGTCGTTGTCCCAACGGACGATGCCCTCGTAGAGCGCATTGCCCATGCGGATGTCCTGGTTGTACGAGATCTTCTGGGGGTCGAGCGTGAAGACATCGACGGGGATGATGATGGTGAGATCGGCGCGGCCTGTGGGGTGGTCCATCGCGACCACGCCCCAGACGGCGGCGAAGAGAATCAGGATGATCGCGACAAGTCGTTTCACGGCGGCCCCGCCGGGTGATTGCGGTGTGCGTTATTCGGCGGCGAGGTCGTCGGCGTCGAGGCGGTACGGGGCCTTGGTGAGGCGTCCTGATGCGCCGATCCATTTGTCGGCTTCGCGTGCGAAGGCGTCCGGGCCGCTCTCGAACGCGTCGGCGAGTGTCTTGGTGACGGGCGCGCCGCCGGCGACTCCGGAGTGGATGAGTATGAGCGCTGCCTCGGCGGAGTTGATGGACTTGGCGAGGAGTTGGTGCTCTTCGTCGCTCATCGGGCGGTCTTGGTCGGCTGCGCGGTCGCGTGCGTAGGCGATGATGTGCGCGCAGGCGGTGGCGGCGGCGACGGACTGCGCCTGATCGACCTGACGGACCTGCGAGTCGTATGTGGCGCGCCAGAGCGTTTCGGTGGCGCGTTCGGCGGCTCGGGCCCAGGCGAGGGTGTTCGCTTCGTCGTCGGAGCGGGCCTTGGCGAAGGCGCCCGCTGCGCCCTCTCCGATCGCTTTGAGCGCTTGTGTGACCAGCGGCGAGTCATTGGCGGAAGCGGCGCGGAGCGCGACGATCATGGACTCGACAACGGTCGGGCTGGTTTCTGCGGCGAGGCGGCGCCCGGCGCTGGTGATCGCGCTTTCGGCGACTGTGGAAGTGAGGCGTGCGCGGCCGGTGACCTGCTCGCGGAGCGTCTGCTGGAGCGCGACGGCGGCCGCGGCGCGGACGGACTCGACGGGGGATTGCATGGCGGCGTCGATGGCCTGGATGGAGGAGTTTGAAGCGATCATGCCCGCGACAAGCAGGGCGTTAGCGGCGCGGAAGGCGTCGCCCGAGTTGATGGTGGCCTTGAGCGCGTTCTCGAGCGCTCGCCCGTACTCGACCCGGAAGGATGCGCTGACATCGGGGCAGCGGAGCGGTGTGAGGAGCCGCTCGCGGCCCCGCTGGACCTCGGTCGGGTCGTCGGCGTTGAGGAGTTTCAGCCCTTCGGTGGTGTACTGCGCGATGAGGTTTTTCTCGTTCGAACCGATGGACTGTTGCGACGCGATCGCGCAGGGGAGTTGGGTGCTCTGCGCGGGGGCGGCGGGGGCAAGCCCGAGAGGGAGCAGGGCGGCGAGGAGTGCGAGTCGGCGTGAGATCATGTTGTTGGCTCGGTGGTCGTTGGGCTGGAGTTGGCGTTGGCGACGCCGCAACGGACAGGATGTACGCGGCGGCGGCCGGTTCGGTCGAAGGAAACTACTCGATGTCTCGAATGAGCGTCAAAGGAATGCGATGCGAGGATTGGCCGAACAACACCCGCACGATTATGCTCACGGGTGTCGCCCGGAGTGGCGGAGGAGGTCGATGGGCGTTGGTTTCGAGGCGTCATTCGGCGTTGTGGGCGAGAGTGGTGCTGGGCAGTTGCCTCGGCGTGGTGCTTGTCGTCGGGGGATTCGGGCTGATGGCGCGAACAGATCGTGCGGCGGGGTCGTCGGAATGGTTCGAGGGGGTGCTGGGCGTAACGGGCGTGATGGCGGGCTTTGTGTGGTTCATGATCGTGGTGGCGGACCGGGTGTGCCCGATGGAGCGACGGGGGTGGATCGATCTTTTGGAAGGTGTTTTGATGGTCGGCGTGTTGGCGGGGCTGGGATGGAGCGCGAAGATGTATCTACTCGGGGCGCACGGATGAAGCGGACTGCACGAACGGTCATGGCGATTGTTGTCGGGGCCTTGGCGCTTTGCAGCGGGGCCGCGGTGGCGCAGGACGGAGCGGGTGCGCCGAGTTCTGCGATCGCGCGTCGGACAGCGGATCAGCTTCATCGGCGGGCGACGGTCTGGCTTCGGTCGATGGACGTGGCGTCTTCGGGCGACTACCGGCGGGCGGCGCTCACGATGAGTATTGCGCACCGGCTGGCGCCGGATGACTCGCAGTTTCTTCGCCACCAGATCTCGGCATGGGATGCTGCGGGCGAGTCTGAGCGCGCGCTTCGTCTGACGCGCGATCTCATGCGCGACGATCCGACGGACACGGTCGCGGCGCTGCGCGTGATCAATGCCGGGATCGGGCGGCTGCAGGACGTGGACAAGCGGCTCGGTGCGTACGACCGGTTGCTCGGCCCGGCGGGCGAGTCGATCGATGCCTCGATTCGCAGCCGCCTGGCGCTGGACGCCGCGCTGCTGGCGCGAGAGACGGGCGATGATCGCGGGTTTGCCGAGCGTCTGCTCAGAGCGACGACGCTCGACGTGACGAACAAGGACGCGGTGGCGCTGCAGGCGTCGTACTACCTCGATCGGACGCGGGATGCGAGCGAGCGCTTCGACCTGCTGTCGGATGTCGTGTTGGCCGATCCGCTGGACGGGAACGCGTACCGGAACCTCTCGGATGAGATGATTCGTAACGGCGCGTTCCGCGGCGCCAAGCGATTCCTGGATATCGCGCGGATGCTCGAGGTTTCGCGGGGGATCGAGCCGACGGTCCCGGGGGTGGAGCGGTACGTGACGGTGCTCTGGAACGCCGAGGGCCCTGAGGCCGCGAAGAAGATCATCGACGGGATGCGCAACAGCGCGATGTCACAGGAGATCATGCGTCGGCGTCAGATCGAGATGCAGGGCTTGGACCCGGGCCCGGCGGAGCCGGTGGTCGTGCACCCGCTTCTCGAGCGGCTCGCGATGATGATCGACGACTCGATGGCGGACCCGGAGCGTGCGCGCCGAGCGTTCGGTGCGGTGATGCTCGGGTACACGCGTGCGTTGGACATGGCGCAGGACTCGTCGATATGGCCCGCGGGGACGACGCCCGAAGAGGTGGAGGACACGATTTCGGAGATCAAGCGCGAGCGGTTGTGGTCGCGTGTGCTGATCGGCGTGGAACTTGATGAGGCGGAGGGTGATCTGCTCTTGCTCGAGAGTGCGGAGGGAGCGGCGCGTCCGAGCGAGATGTACCTGACGCTGTGCCGCGGATGGCTTGAGTTGCATCGTCGTCAGTTCGAGGCGGCGCGAGAGCATCTGGGTTCGATCGCGGCGAGTCATCCTGCGGCGAGGTATGGGCTCGGTTTGGTCGCGGAGCAGGAGAGTGATCCTGAGACGGCACTGAAGGAATATGCGCGGACGGCGCTGTTCTTCCCGGAGAGCGCCTTCGGCGCGCTGGGGCGGACGCGCATTGCGCAGATTCGCGGGAGGCCGCTCGGTTCGACGGAGGCGGGATCGCAACTGGAGTCGAAGGCGCGGAGCTTTGCGCCGTGGCTCGAGTCGATGGTTTCCGATCCGTGGTCGTTCATGTCGATTCAGGCGGAGCATGTGCGTTCGGCGCTGGGGCCGCTGGACCGGCCGGTGCTGCGCGTGACGGTTCGGAATCTGTCGCGGATGCCGCTGGCGGTCGGGCCGGCGGCGCCGATCGACTCTTCGATTCTGCTCTCGCCGAAGTTGATGGTCGGCGGCGAGGAGAAGTTGTCCGTGACGCGGCCCGAGATTTTGCGGTTGAATCAGCGGCTTCGCCTGATGCCGGGCGAGAGTTTCCAGACGACGATCTGGACGAACTACGGTTGGATCGGGACGCTCTGCGATCTGGCGGTGGGGCTCGACGTGATGCTGCGGTGGCGTTTGATCCAGGGATTCGTGGTGCTGGAGAACGGCGCATACGAGGCGGGCCCCCTGTGTCTGAGCGTGCAGAGCGACCAGATTCGGCGAGCCAATCTTGACGGGCAGATCACGACGGAGGACCTCGTTGCGGCGATCGGGTCGGCGCGCGGCACCGCACTGATCGAGATGATCTCGCTCGCGGCGACGCGGCTCGTGCCCGCGTGGAAGGACACGAGCGGCGATGCCGCGGTGACGGCTCGTGCGCAAGAGGATCTGGCCCGCGCGATCGGCGAGCGGATCGCGACGATGGACGAGTGGGAGCGCGTCTTTGCGATTACCCGGCTGGGCGATGCCGCGTTCTACACGCACAAGGAACGGATGCTTGTGGATCTGGTGCGTGTGCCGGCGCAGGCGGTCGACGGCGTGTACTCGATGACTGCGTACTTGACGACTTTCGCGGACCGATCGGACGACCCTGTGATCGGTCGCGCGCTGGCCCACCCCGATGCGGACCTGAGCGAGTTGGCGTCGGTGGTGCAGACGGCGCTGCGCGCCAGCGAAGAGACGGTGGATGCGTCGCCGATCGACTCGGGCGCTGCGCCGTGAGCGAGCCGGGGGCGGGACCGGAGACCGTCGCGAAGCGGAAGGGCGTGCGGTGGTCGCGGGTCATCGGGTTCGCGTTCGGCGTGGCGTTGCTGGCGGCGGCATTGGTTGCGGTCAATCGCGCCGGGGGGTCGATTCCGGGCGCGTTCGAGCACCTGAGAGAGGCGAGCCCGTGGTTCGTCGCGGGGTTGATGGTATCGATCCTCGCGACTTCGCTGTTTGCGAGCGTCCTACTGTGGATCTTGATGGGCCGGTACGGGCGGGTGGGGTTCTTCGAGATGTGGGCGCTGATCAACGCGGCGTGGCTGCTCAACTACCTGCCGGTGCGTCCGGGGATGTTCGGGCGGCTCGCCTATCACCGGGCGGTGAACGGAGTTCGCGTTGTTGACTCGGC
>CALFMQ010000457.1 GCA_937879825.1 uncultured Phycisphaerales bacterium | reverse complement strand
ACATGCACCACAACCTGCCTCGTATGAGGCGACCGCCGATGCTCGAACAAATAAACCCCCTGCCATGTCCCCAGCGCCAGCCGCCCGCCGATGATCGGAATCGAAACCGACACCGCCGTCAGCGCCGCGCGGATGTGCGAAGGCATGTCGTCCGCGCCCTCCGCCGTATGCGTGTACGCCGGATCGTTCTCCGGCACCGCCCGATCGAACCACGCTTCCAGATCGCGCCTCGCGCTCGGGTCGGCGTTATCCTGAATCACCAGACTACAACTCGTGTGCCGCACGAACACCGTGCAGAGCCCCTCTCGTCCCCCCCACTCCGACACCACGCCGCCGATCTCGCGCGTGATCTCGTGCATCCCCTTGCCCGGCGTCCGGATCGTCAGCGTGCGGATCAATCCATGCCTCCTCTGCTTGCCCGGGGCATGGTAAGCGGCTAGCGTCCCTGCCCCATGAGCAACGAAACTACGATCAACGAGCCCGTCCTGCCCGAGGTCAAAATGCACCTCTACCGCCCCAACGAGCCCACCAAAGGGCTCATCGTGCGGTCCGAGGTCTGCACCGCCTCCAAGAAGGCCGCGGGCATCGTCCGCCATGTGGAGATCGATGTCACGGGCACCGACCTCGCCGGCAACTGCATCCCGGGCCAGTCCATCGGCGTGATCCCGCCCGGCACGACCGAGCACGGCAAGCCCCACGCGGTGCGCCTCTACTCGCTCGCTTCCCCCTCCATCGGCGAGCACGGCAACAAGTCGATCATCTCGACGACGGTCAAGCGCACGATCGAAGAGCACTGGGAAACGCACCGGCTCTTCCTGGGCGTCGCCTCCAACTACCTCTGCGATCTCGGCGAGGGCGATCAGGTCTTCCTCACCGGGCCCGCCGGCAAGCGCTTCATCCTCCCCACCGATGTCAACGCCCACGACTACATGTTCTTCGCCACCGGCACCGGCATCGCGCCCTTCCGCGGCATGATCCTCGATCTCATCGCGCGCGGATGCACCAGCCAGATCACGCTCATCATGGGCGCGCCGTACCGCACCGATCTGCTCTACCACGAGACCATGCGCTCGCTGGAACAGAAGCACGCCAACTTCCGGTACCTCACCGCGATCAGCCGCGAGCGCCAGAACGACGGCCACGACCGCATGTATGTCCAGGACCGCCTCACGACCGAGCGCGACGATCTCGGCCCGCAACTGGCCAGCGAGCGGAACCTCGTCTACATCTGCGGCGTGGCGGGCATGGAACTGGGGATCTTCCAGAAGATGGCGACGATGCTCTCGGGGTCCTCCCTCGAGCAATACCTCCGCGTCGACTCCGAGGTCCTCGGCGACATCAACGGGTGGGACCGGCGGATGATTCAGCGGCAGATTCGCCCGACGCGAAGGGTCTTCCTCGAGGTCTACGCGTAAGCCGCTCTGAATTTTCTCGGACCGGACCAAAGCGTCGCGCTTATCGGGTCGATGCTGGGGCTACCGGGCGATGATGCCCGCGGGGAGGCCCAGCCATGGCCCGCGTACTTGTGATCGATGACTCGGGGTATTTCCGCTCCTCTTCGCGCCTGGCGCTCTGCCGCGACGGGCACATCGTGTCCTTCGCCGGCGACGGCGAGTGCGGCGAGGAACTGCTCGCTTCCGGCGCGTACGAGGTTGTCGTGATCGGTGTGTCGCTCCCGGTCGCCGACGGCGCGGATGTGCTGCGCTCGATCCGGAAGAAGGTCATCGACACGCCGGCGATCGCGCTGGGTGTCGGCGTTTCCGACTCGACCAGGTCGAAGCTGTCGTCGCTGGGCGTTGTCGATGTGATCGAGCGGTTCGTTGAGCCGAGCGTGATCGTCGATGCGGTCAATCGCGCCGCGCGGCAGAGCGTCGCCTGGGCGGCGTGAGCCATGAGACAAAAAGAAAACCGCCGCGGTGGTGAGCCGCGGCGGGGGTTGTTGATGGAACTGGCTGAGAGTTCAGCCGGTTATCAGCAGGAAGTGCCCCACGCGCCGAGGACGGCGTTGAGGTCATCGACATCGACATTGCCGTCGCCGGTCATGTCGCCTTGCGTCCACGCGGCGCCGGTCGCGCCCCAGTTGCCGAGAACGGCGTTGAGGTCGTCGACATCAACGAAGCCGTTGAGGTCGGCGTCGCCCGTGCACGGGTTGGTCGGGACATTCGCGCGGATGCGGATGTCGTCGATGTTCCAGCCGTGATAGACGACCGAGCTGTCGGTGGTGCCCATGGTCCAGCGTAGGTAGAGGGTCGCGGCGTTGTCGGCGACCGCGGAGATGTCGTAGGACTGGAGCGACCACGAGGTTTCATTCATGCTCGGTGACGGTACGGGGTTCTCCCAGATTGTTGTCCAGACTGCGTTGTCGGTGGAGACCTGGAAGCGGGCGTGGTCATACTGCGCACGCTCGACGCCCAGCCAGCGCTGGAACTCGATGGTCGAGTTGATGTAGCCGGTCATGTTGATCGCGGTTGATGTGAGTTTGAACTCGGGCATCGAGTTGACGTAGTCGCCCGCGAGGTTGTAGCCGAGCACGTTGACGCCGGTGAAACCGGACGCCGGGTCGTCGGAGAGGCCCTGCGGCTGACCGAACGCCCACATGCCCTCGCCCGTCCAACCGGGATTGGTGTCATCAACGAGGAACTCGTGCACGACCTGCTCGCCGCCCGCGGTCGGGAGGACCGAGACAGAGATGGTCGCGATATTGGAGTCGCCGCCGTCGGGCATCACGCCGCCGTCGTTGGCGCTGAAGGTGAAGGAGTCGTTGCCGAAGAAGAGGCCGGCGGGGGCGTAGCTGACGCCGGTGTCGGTGCCCATGGAGTAGGGAACCGAGGTGATCTGTCCCACACCGATGTGGTGCAGGAAGCCGTTAGCGGGCAGCGACTCGATGGTGTAGGTGAGCGGGCCGCCGGGGAGGCCGTCGTCGGCCGCGACGAGGTTGAAATCGACGGGGCTGCCGAGCCCGGTGGATCCGCTGCCGTTGGAGGCGAAGGGCGGACGCGGGCCGCAGGCGCCGTAAGCGCTGAGGTCGGAGGGGAAGTAGTCGGGATCGAGCCCGTTGCCGGCCGAGAGGCCCGCGAGGCCGTCGGTCGCGTTGAGATCGAGGTAGGTGATCCGGATGTCGCCGTTGAAGAAGAGTTCGACCTGGAAGGTGTTGGAGTCACCGACGCTGTGCTGCGGCACGCCTTGCCATGTGATGGCCATGCGGTCGGACTCCTGCTTCCAGGAGACCTGTCCGCCCTGCGTGGGGTTGAAGTCGTCGAAGCACGCGGAGACGCGCGGCGTATCGAAGTGATCGGCGAGCGTTTCGGTGTAGTCGGAGTCAGAAGCCGTGAAGGTGATGTGGCCGTTGGGGTTGATGTAGAAGGATGAATACTGCACACCGTAGACCGAGACCATGTTCCCGCCGGTGATGTTCACCAGCTGGGAGGGCGAGTCGTCGCCGAGTGAAGCGACGGTGCCGCCGGCGGGATCGACGGGCAGGCCGCCGATGACCGGTTCGACGCACGCGCTGTACTGATCGACGGTCGCGTTGGGCTGGAAGGTGATCTGGAGCCCGTCGAGGTCGTTGCCGGCCGCGAAGAGTTCGGTGAAGAAGTCGGGCACTTCGGGGGTGGTGAAGGTGTAGCAGGTGCCGAAGTTGTCATCGACGGCGGTGTTGCCCGCGGGGTCGGTGGCTTCGACTTCGAAGAAGTACTGCGTGTCGTCGGTGAGACCGGTGATGGTCAGCGAGTGGCTGGTGCCGACCGAGTTGCCCATGAGGGTGCCGGTGAGGTTGCCGCACGCGTCGCCCCAGCGGACGGTCGGGCGTGCGGGCTCATCGGTTGTGAACTCGATGGTGGCGCTGCGGGGCTGCACATCGGTCGCGGCGACGCCCGCGATCATCGGCGCGGTGCAGTCGACGGCGGCGGTGTCGGTCGCGACGGCGGGAGAGCCCGAGCCGTCGTCGGCGTCGTTGTAGGTGACGGTGATGGTGTCGCCCGCGCTGACGGCGAGCGCGCCGGGGGCACCCGAGGCGCTGATGTCGATATCGCCGAGGAAGGTAGCCGCTTCGGGCGCGACTTCGGTGAGCACGACATTGATGCCGACGGGATCGGTGTCGGAGGCGACATTGACAGAGACGGTGTCAACGACCATATCGCTCGTGTTGAGGCCGCAGTCGATCGCCTTGATCGAGAGCGAGTCCTCGCAGAGGAACGAGTTGGCGTTGAGCTGGACGATGCCCATGTCGGAGCAGTTGACGAGGAAGGGCGACGCGCAGAGCGAGAACGTCTGCGGGCCCTGGGGCACCGCGGTGCCGCGCACTTCGACGAGCCAGCCGCCCGGCTCGGGGTTGTTGACGAAGACCTGCTCGATGTTGTCGAGGTGGTTCTCGGCGTTCTGCACCGCGTCGGCGCTGGGGTTGGACGGGTTGAGGGTCCACGGATAGAAGCGCGTGCCCGAGGGGCTCGTGACGACGAGGTCGAGGTCATTGACGAGGTTCGGATTGACGTTGGGCGTGCCGGGGAAGTCGTCCCACGCGAGGGTGACCTTCATTTCCGGATCGCCGGGCTGCACGACCACGACGAGGTTGTAGGAGCCGGCGTTATCGACGGACTCTTCGATGAAGTTGCCGGTGCGCATGAAGTCGATTGCGGCCTGCGTCCGCGCCGAGCCGTAACCGGTCTGGTAGTCGGGGCCGGGGTTGACGATGTCCTGGGCGGTGTGGCACCACATGGCCTTGACGGTGGCACCCTTGGGATCGGGTGATCCGAACTGGACGCGGTAGTCCTGGAGCAGGAGGGCCGTCATGCCGCAGAGGGTGGGCGACGCCATGGATGTGCCGCACTTGACGGAGTATCCGGTGTCGCTGTTGCCCGAGCACGAGGTGACGCCGCCGTCGCCGCCGGACTGGCAGCCGGGCGTGGAGATGTCGGGCTTCATGCGTCCGTCATCGGTCGGTCCCCACGAGGTGAAGGACGTGACCGAGTCGTCGTCGGCGTTGAGCGCGACGACGGCCATGGCGTTCTTCTGGGCGCCTGGGGGGGCGACGGAATAGTAATCACCGAAGCCCTCGATG
>CALFMQ010000456.1 GCA_937879825.1 uncultured Phycisphaerales bacterium | reverse complement strand
AGCACCTGCGGCCGCGACAGCACCTCCAGTTTGCCCTCGATCTCCAGTGCCCGGATCAGCAGATCGAAATCGAGCGTCGACACCGACAGGTTCGGGACGCCGATCGCCGTAAGCACGCCCGTGCCCGCGGCACGCAGCGCGCCCTCTAGACTGCGCGAGCCCTGCGGGTTGAGCACGAAGTCAACGCCCCAGTTCTGCTCGGAGTCGAGCGTCACTTCCGCCAGCAGCACCTGGATCATCACCTGCGCCGGCGCACGATCGAGTTCCTCGATAATCGCCATCACAGTGTCCATATACCTGGGCGATGCGCTGAGAATCAGGCGGCTCGACCCCGGGACCCCGACCACCGAGATCTCGTTCTCGAGCCGTCGGATCGCGCTGCCCTGCTGGTCGGGCCCCAGCACCCGAGAGATGCGGTCCTGTTCCTGCCGGATGAAGGTCTGCAGCGCGTTGGAGACCTCCTCGACGCGTGCGTTCTTCAGTTCATACGTGATCTGCTCGCGCTCGACGCCCTTCTGCGAGTCGAGACTGTTCACGACCTCCGACACTAGATCGAGGTACTGCGCCGTGCCCGACACCAGCAGCGAGTTTGTCCGCGGATCGATCGTGATCGCCAGTTCCTGACGCTCGTCGGGGACCATCGTCAGCGTCAGATCCCCCAGCCCGAGCGACTCCATCGCCCCGGGATCGTCCGAGGGCGTCGGCGCGGTGCCCGTGGGCACGAGCACGAACAGGTTGCCCTGCCGGCGCAGGTTGAACAAATCGCGGAGCAGTTCGGCCATCTGCTCGGCGTCCGAGTTGGCCAGTTCGAACACCCGGATCTTCCGCGCGCCGGCCGCGGAAGAGTCCAGGTCGTCGATGAGCGTCTCGATCATGATCATCATGGGCGGCGGCGCCGAAACGACCACCGCGTTCGTGCGCAGGTCGGGCGTGAGCGTCACCTGCTCGCGAATCGCCGCCGACACTTCGGTCTCCGTCAACTCCGGGTTGCCCAGCTCGCGTGCCGCGCGGTCGCGGACAAATCGGAGAATTGTCGCCTGTCGAGCCGCCGACTGGCGCGACCCGCCGATCGACCTGCCCGACAACACATTCTCGAGCAGGTTGACCATTTCCAGCGCGTGCGCCGACGCGAGCGGGATGACCTTGATCTCGCGCACGCCCGCGTACTCCGAGCCGTCCAGCCGCTGAATCAGTTCGCGGATGCTCTCAATATCCTCTTGCGATCCGTTCACGACGACCGCATTGAGACGCTCATCGGCACGGACCCGCAGCGACGCTTCGCCGCGCGTTCTGGTCACCTCATCCACATACAACTCGTTGAGCAGACGCACCATATCCGTCGCCGTCGCCAGGCGCAGCGGGAAGATATCGAGCACAGCGTCGTTGTCGAGTTCTTCATCGCCCAGCGCCTCGATCAACTGGCGCACAATCGCCAGGTTCTCGTCCGAGGCCGCCACGATGAGCGTGTTGGTCGCCTCGTCCGGTTGAATCGAGACGACATCATTGCCCGACCGCGCACCGCGGGGCAGGGCATCGAGCTTGGCGCGCATGAGCCGCTCGATCTTCGGCGCCAGTTGCCTCGCATCGTTCTTGCCGACGGGCACGATGTGCACGCCGACCGTGGCGCGCATCCCCTCGGCATCGAGCGTCTTGAGCAGTTGATCCACCACCGCGAAGCTCCGCTGGCTCGTCGCGATCACCAGCGAGTTCGATCGCATATCCGGATAGATCGATAGGTCGTCCTCTTTCCGGAGCGTCTGCCGATCAACCTGCTCATCGAACAGTCCGCGCAGCAGGTCCGCCACGCGATCCGCCGCCGCGAACCGGAGCGGGTACACCCGCACGCTCTCGGCCCAAGAAGCGCCCTCGACATCCAGTTGCTTGACGAGTTCAGCGACGACATCCACGTTGGAAGTCGAGCCGACCACGATCAGCGCGTTGAGTTGCTCCTCCGGCTCGATGAGCAATCGCGTCATCGGCGCGAAAATCTGAGACTCCATCGCCGCGTCCGGCGTCTGTCCCTTGGCGACAAGGCGGAGCCGTCCGACCTGGCGGCGGAGCGCCGCCGCCTCGGGCGTATCGCCCAGCCCCTGCACGAGCACGCGCGTCAGCGTCTCCGAGACGCTGCGGGCATCGGCGAACCGAAGCGGAATCAGGCGCGGCTCGATCCAGTTGGCGGTCTCCGACGAGTCCAGCTGATCGATCAGCACCTCCGCGAGGGCCACCGCCTCTTCGCGCCCCGCGATAATCAGCGCGTTGGTCCGGTCATCGATCGCCACGGCGATCTCGCCCGCCAGCGCCTTGCCCGTCACTGTTGTCGGCTCGCCGCGGATTTCAGTGCCGGGCGTCCTGCGGATCGACTCGCCCTGCTGGAACAACTCGCGCACCACGCCCGCCAGCCGGTCGCTCGACGCGTTCTCGAGATGGAACACGCGTACGACGACCGCATCGCCGATGGGCAATCGGTCCAGCAGCTCCACGACCTGCTTGATCGCCGCCACATTGTTCGCCGACGACGATACGAGAATCGAGTTGGTCTGCGCCTCGGCGTCGATCCGGATCGGCGTTGTCAGGTCCAGCGAGATATCCGGTGTCTCCAGCGTCTGGCCGCGGATCTTCAAGCGCCGGACCTGCTCCGCGATCGAGCGTGCCAGCGCCGTCGCCGCATCGTTATTGCCCGGCTCGAGCAACCGCTCGAGCGTGGTCGCCACATTCTGCGCATTGGCGACGCGCAGCGGCACCAGCGCGATCTCCTGCTCGGGCGAGATCGGGTCGGCATCGAGCGACCGGACGAGTTCCGCGACGATCGGCCCGTCGACCGGCGCCGCCGTCACCGCGATCGCACGCCGCGTCGTCATCGTCACGATGTTGATCGGCTCGCTCACGATGCCGGGGCGGTCCGCCGGGGCCGGGCGCGTCAGCCCCATCTGCTCGAGCATCCGCTTCACGTCATCCGGCGCCGAGTTCTTCACCTCGATGATGAACACGCCCTGACCCGGCAGCCCGATCGGCGCCGGCGCATCCGCTCCCTGCTCGTCCGGCGCGGGGCCGTCGAGCTCTCGCACCACGCGCTCGATCTCGTCATAAATCCGCTTGCTCGAAGCGATGATGAGCGAGTTCGACGTCCGATCCGCCTCGACAGCCAGCGGCTCATTCTCCCGCTGCGCCGTCGCGGCGAATGTCCGCAGGATCGTCTGCACCAGCCGGGCCGCCGGCTGGCGGTGCAACGCCATGACGCGCACCGTCACCTGCGAGACCTCACGCTCCTGCTGCAGCGCATCAGCGAGCGCCTTGATCTGCGAATACTCCTCGTCGCTGGCGCGAACGATCAGCGCCGAGGCGTTGTCATCGCCCACGATCGAAACCGTCCGCAGCGTCCGGGCTCTGGCGCCGTTGGGCGTCAACTCGTACATCTGCGTGAGCACGCGCGCCACATCCGTCGCGCGCCCGACCTTGATCGCCAGCACGCGCGGCGCGGGCATCTGCGCGAACCCGGGCACATCCAGCCGCTCCACGATCGCGCGCACCCGCTCCAGGTCCTTGCGGCCTGCCGAAACGATGAGCGAGTTCGTGACCGGCTCGGCCGAGACGCTCACAAGCTCGTCGGTATCCACGAGCACCGCGGGCGACTCGAAGAAACGCGGATCGTTGTTCCCGCCGCGCCGGTTCGCCTGCTCCAGTTGCCGCTGCCGCTCACGCTCCACTTCGGCGCGGAGCGGCGCATCGAACGCCTGCTGCAAGGCGCTGGCGACCGATTGCGCATCGGCGTGCTTGAGCGCGATCACTTCCAGCCGGCGCGATGCGTCGTATTCCTCGGAGTCCAGCTTCGTCAGGAGCGCCCGGATGCCGGGCCACTCCGACTCATCGGCGCTGATCACGAGCGAGTTTGTCGCGGGATCCGCGACGATCGACACATTCAGAGCGCCGGGCGTCGCCGCCTCCGGCGCGTAGCGACCGTAGAACACCTTGAGCGCCGTCCGGGTCGCTTCGGCGTCGGCGAACTGCAGGGGGATGAACTCGGTCTCGCGCTTCGTCGCCGAGGGCCGGTCCAGCTCCGAGAGGATCTTCTCGATCTCGGCGATCTGGTCCGTCGTGCCCGCGACGATCAGCGTGTTGTCGGCGATCGATGCGCTGATGGATGGCGGCGCTTCGCCGGGGCGCGCCCCACGCCGGCGCAAGAGCCCCGAAAGCGTGTAATCAACATCGTCCACCTTCGCGTGCTTGAGTGTGAGCACGCGATACTCCGTCTCGGCGACCGCCGGCTGCTCGTCGAGCTGCGAGATCAGCTTGGAGACGATCTCCATGCTCGCATCGTCCGCCGAGACGATCAGCGCGTTGCTCCGCCGATCGGGCGTCACCGACGCGCGGATCACGACCTCTTCGCCCTGCTCATTGAGGAATGTGCGCACGATCCCCTGCAGCGCCGCCGCACGCGCATCGGCGGTCGACTTCAGATCGAGCGCCGTCCGGATTGTCTGCGCGACCTCCTCCGCCCGTGCGCTTGTCAGCGTGAAGGTCCGCAACCGGACCGTCTCGCCGGCGGGCGGCGTGTCCATCTGCGTGATGAGCGCCTGCACCTGCGGCGCCAGGTCATTGGGCGCACTCACGATGACGGAGTTCGTCCGCACATCGCTCGTCGCCGTCACGCGCGTGCCCTGGTCGCCCTGCGTCGGGAAGAGCCGCGCGATCGCTCGCGCTACATCCGGCGCCTCGCCGTGCGACAGCGCGTACACCTCGATCGTTCGGTCCTCGTTCACGCCCGGCTGATCGAGCCGCGAGAGGATGTCTCTCGCCAGCGCGATCTCGTCCTTGGCGCCCGCGAGAATCAGCGTGTTGCCGTCGCGCGAGCCGATCACCGACATCCCCGCCCGGTCCAGCCCGCGGAGCCGCGCCCGGTCATCGAAGAACCGCGAGAGCGACCGCCCGGCGCGCTCGGCGTCCGCGAAGGTCAGCGCCACGGTCTGCACCTCGATGTCAGGCCCGCTCTCGGACTGATCCAGTTGCGCGATGAGCGTCGCCGCCTCGTCCAGCTGCGCCTCGGGCGCGATCAGGATCA
>CALFMQ010000455.1 GCA_937879825.1 uncultured Phycisphaerales bacterium | reverse complement strand
ACTGAGGCGATGTAGGCGTAGACGAGGAGGAAGGCGGTCCAGATCCAGATGGGTTGCGACGCGGCCCAGAGGTTGAAGGCATGGAGGCCTGCGTGGGTTGGGCCGAAGGAAGCGTCGCCGAAGACGACGGAGGCATACATCAGCGCGAGGGCGATGACGGACGCGGGGACGATGGACTTGCCTTTGCGGTGGATGAAGACGCCGATCGCGACGGCGATGGGGATCTGGAAGAGGACGGGGAAAACGGCTGCGGGGTACTGCTTGAGGACGGTGGCGATGACGAGGCCGAAGACGGCCAGGACGATCCACAAGCCGACGATGAGGATGAGCAGGAAGATGAAGCGTGCGCGCGGGCCGAGGATGTCGCCGGCGATGTCGCCGATGGATCGGCCCTTGTTGCGGAGCGACGCGACCATGGAGCCGAGGTCGTGGACCGCGCCGATGAAGATGGAGCCGAGGACGACCCAGAGGATGGCGGGGAGCCACCCCCAGATGACGGCGATGGCGGGGCCGACGATGGGGCCTGTGCCGGCGATGGATGTGAAGTGGTGGCCGAAGATGACGGACTTGCGCGTGGGGACGAAGTCGACGCCGTCCTCTTCGGTGACGGCGGGTGTGGGGTTAGCGTCGTCGAGCTCAAAGACGCGGCGTGAGAGCCAGCGCCCGAATGTGAAGTAGGCGGTGAGGAGGATGACGCCCGAGATGAGGACGAGCGTGAGTGCGTCCATTTGGGAAGTATCGGTAGGAATGAGGTGAGAGAGCAAGGAGCGGCATCAGGCAAAGGGCAGCAGGCAATAGTGGGGGACTGGAAAGAGGCTGGGTGCCACGGTTCGTCGAGGCGCAGCCGAGCGAGCCATGTCTTGAGCGAATCACATGGCTCACCCTTCGGGATGAGCCATGGCACCCGGCTGAGCGCAGCGAAGCGGTGGGGGCGGATCAAATTGCGAGGCAGACCTCGACCCCCACCGGAACGCTCCGCGTTCCGACTCCCCCGATAGGGATCGGGGGAGTGTGCAGGAGGGATCGCATCGACGACTACTTGTCGTTTCTCGCGTTGGAGCAGTACGCTCGGCAGATGGGGTCGGTGGAACAGCCCCCCCCCCGCGCCTTACACACTGCCCTTCCGTGCGCAATCAACAGGTGGGCGAGCATGGTCCAGTTGTCGCGGGGGAAGAGGGCCATGAGGTGGCGCTCGACCTGCGCGACGGTGGCGTTTTCGGGCGCGAGGTCGAAGCGTTTGGAGAGGCGGTCGATGTGGGTGTCGACGACGACGCCCATGTTGATGTTGAAGGCGTTACCGAGGACGACATTGGCGGTCTTGCGTGCGACGCCGCGGAGCGTGAGGAGTTCGTCCATGGTGCGCGGGACTTCGCCGTTGTAGTCGTCGCAGAGTTTCTTCATGGACTCGTGGATGGCGCGTGCTTTGTTGCGGTAGAGGCCGATGGACTTGATGTGCTTCTCGATCTGCGCGGGGGTGGCCTTGGCGTAGTCGGCGGGCGTGGGGAAGGCGGCGA
>CALFMQ010000454.1 GCA_937879825.1 uncultured Phycisphaerales bacterium | reverse complement strand
GCGCGACGCCACGCGCTCAACTGCCCGAGGTGGATCGACTCGTGCTTCACCATCAGCATCAGAACGATGTCCCCCACCGTCGGGTGCACCACCCGCCAACGCTCCAGCGGCGTCGCTTCGCCGAACACCCGCTCATCCGCGCGCGACAGCGCCGCCAGCGCATCCTCATGGAGGCGCGTGTACTCCGCGATCAGCGCATCCTTGGCCAGATACTCATTCAGATCGTTCACGACCCTCGACTTCCGGCCGTACCGGTGCTCCGCCGGGTCCTCGAACGGCTCACGCCGCAGCATCGCCGCCGCGATCGGCGCATACACATTCAGATGCGACAGCACCCACGCCGGATGGTTCATCGTCACCCCCGCCACCGGCTGCGCGATCATCCGCTCCGCGCTCACGCCCTCGATGAGCCCCATCGCGTACTTCGTGTTCGACTCCCAGACCGATCGGATGGCGTGGCGCATGGATTGGCTCCTTCAATCGCCGAATACTACGGCTTAAGTCCCCCTCGACCGCCCCAGCGCCCGACAAACGAGGAATACCGGGATTCAGTATTCCGATTCCGCACCCGCCCTGCTACCTTGGCCAATCAACCAAGCCCCGCACGTCGCGGGCGATACGAACCCCCTTCCGGGAGACCACACATGACCAAGCCCATCCCCGACGGCTTCCACACCGTCACCGCCCACCTCTGCATCGACGGCGCCGCCAAGGCGATCGATTTCTACAAGAAGGCCTTCGGAGCCGAGGAGATCTGCCGCATGGACTCGCCCGACGGCTCGGGCAAACTCATGCACGCCGAGATCAAAATCGGTAACTCCATCGTCATGATCGCCGACGACTTCCCCGAATGGTGCGGCGGCAAGCCCCGCCATCCCAAGGCACTCGGCGCGACGCCCATCACCATGCATGTCTACACCGAGAACTGCGACAAGGCCATCGAGAAAGCAACCAAGGCCGGCGCGACCGTCACCATGCCCGCGCAGGACATGTTCTGGGGCGACCGCTACGGCCAGGTGCAGGACCCCTTCGGCCATCTCTGGTCCTTCGCCACCCACATCGCCGACCTCACCCCCGAGCAGATGATGGAAGGCGCCGCCAAGATGTTCTCACAGGGCTGAATCCGACAACCCGATCCCAGCGAATCAACGCCCGTAGACTCGGGCGTTTTTTCATGACCACAACCGACCGAATCTCATTCGATCGCGACGGGCGCGACTACCGGCTCCACGCCGAGCAGGACATCCCGCGCCCGCTCGACGAAGTCTTCCAGTTCTTCGCCGATGCGCACAACCTCCAGCGAATCACGCCGCCCAATCTGCGGTTCCGCATCCTGACGCCGCCGCCCATCGACATGCGCGAGGGCGCCTTGATCGATTACCGAATCTCGCTCCGCGGCTTCCCGATGCGATGGCGAACACGTATCACAAGTTGGAACCCGCCCCACGAGTTCGAGGACACGCAGCTCAGAGGTCCCTACTCCGTGTGGATCCACACCCACACATTCCGGTCAATCGACAATGCGACCCGCATGGCCGACACCGTCCGCTACCGCCCGCCGCTCGGCCCTCTCGGACGAGCGGCCAACCGGATGCTCATCGAGCGCGACCTCCGCGCCATCTTCGAGTTCCGCCGGGACACCGTCCGGGAAATCTTCGCCCCGCCCGATCGCACCCGACCACCGGAATAATCCTCGATGTTGCGAGGTTGACCCACAAGACGGGTGGCCCCCGCCGCCCCAGTCTGCAAAGATTCAGGACACCGGGCACCGGAGCCATTCACGATGCGACCCATCCCCGCCGCCATCCTCTTCATCGCCTCGACCGCCATCACCGCCGGCACTCTGGCCCTCAACCTGCAACCCGGCATCGGCGGCGGCATGGACGACATCGACTTCTCAACACTCGGAGCCACCGACGACATGGCCAACAAGCCCAGATACTCCAAGAGCGCCTACGACATCACGCCCCTCACCTCCGACCAGATCCGGACCCGCGCCGAGAAACTCACCGACGAGCAACGCCGCGTCCTCCTCAACAAGGGCACCGAGCAGGCGTTCTGCGGCAACCTCCTCGACAACCACAAGGAGGGCTTCTACGCCTGCGCGCTCTGCGGCCTGCCGCTCTTCTCCTCCGACTCCAAGTTCGACTCCGGCTCCGGATGGCCTTCATTCTTCAAACCCTTCGACAAGGACCACATTCATTACGAGTCCGACAACTCGCTGGGAATGCGGCGCGTCGAAATCCTCTGCGCACGCTGCACCGGTCACCTCGGACACTTGTTCCACGACGGCCCCAATCCCACCGGCCTCCGCTATTGCCTCAACTCCGAGTCCCTGACCTTCTTCGAGAAGGGCGAGGACCTCCCGGCCGACTCAATGCCCGTCGCCACCGAGACCGCCTACTTCGCCGGCGGCTGCTTCTGGGGCGTCGAGGACCGCTTCCAGGCCGTGCCCGGTGTCATCGACGCCGTCTCCGGCTATCAGGGCGGCACCGTCAACAATCCCACCTACAAACAGGTCTGCTACTCCGACACGGGCCACGCCGAGTCGGTCCGCGTCGTGTTCGACCCCAAGCGAGTCACCTACCGGAGTCTTTTGGAGGTTTTCTTCAAGATCCACGACCCCACCACGCTCAACCGCCAAGGCCCGGACATCGGCGACCAGTACCGCAGCGCCATCTTCACCACCAGCGACGAACAACTCGCTCAGGCAAAGGCGTACATCGCCGAAGCCCAGAACTCGGACCGCTTCAAGTCCCGCAAGATCGTCACGCAGATCGAGCCCGCGCCCAAGTTCTACGAGGCCGAGGAATATCACCAGGACTACCACCTCAAGCACGGCGGCTCCTGCCAGATCCCCACGCCCTAACCCGCGAACATCTCGTATTGGGTCGTCGCCGCCTCAAGGCGATCGCTCAGGTCCTCGCGCGACACCACATACAGGAACTCCTTGTTCCGCAGGTGGCTCACCTTCCCGACCCGCTCGCCCTTCAGGTTGTGGATCCCGATCTGCGCGCCCACATACCGCTTGAAGTCGTTTTCGATCGTTGTCACCCGCGCCCCCCCTCCCTCCCCTTCCCACAACCCGCCCAGCATCGACTCCATCTCATCGCGCGACAGGTACCCCTCGTTATTGAACGACACGATTAGCACCGGCGCCCGCACCGCATCGAGCAGTTCCCGCATCGCCCCCGCAAACCGCGGCCGCGAGTTGAACTCGCTCTTCCGCTCGCGCACGTCCACGCGCTTGCACGCCACGCCGTACACCTCGGGCTTGTCCCATCGAACGAGCGACTCCCAGATGTGGTAGTTCCCCAAGTACGAGTGCTGGTTGTACGGCGGATCGATGTACGCCACATCCCCCTCCAGTGCCCGCGCCGCCTCCACCGCCTCCATGCAGTGCGCCTCCCCCTTGCCGTGCGCCGAGCGCGGCAGCACCTCCGGCACGCGCAACTCCAGATCGTTGAACGCCCGCGGCGCCCACTTCTTGAGGTACGCCATCTGCAGCCCCGTCGTCGAGTCCACCCGGTCCGCCGCCTCCATCAGCGACACCAGCATCACCGACTCCAACTCCGGCTCTAGACCCTTCCGCGCGATCGCCTCCCGGATCGCGTCGATCCGAGCGCCGTTCTTCGGCTGGAAATACCGCGACCGCTCGCAAAATGTCTCCGTGAAGTACCCCGGCTCCCCGTTCAGCCCATTGAACTCGCGCACCAGCCGCCCCGCGTCCGCCAGCACATCCTCCGCGTCCGCCTGCACATAGCACCGCGCCAGCGTGTGCGCATACGCGTTGTGATCGTTCGACACAACGCGATACCCCGCGCCCTTCAGCGCGTGCCCCACCCGCGAGGTCCCCGAGAACAGGTCAACAACCGTCCGCGCACCGCTAGCCCGACGAACGGCGTCAAGGATCACCGGCATCAGCATCCGCTTGGACCCGATGTACTTGATCACGCCTCACCCCCGCCGCCCATCAATACTCGTCCCACGCCTTCATCGCCATCGACGCCGCGTCCGTCCGCGTCACCGCCTCGATGAACCGCTGCGCGATCTGTCGGTTCGTGATCAGCGGCACATTGAAGTCCACCGCGGCCCGCCGGATCACATACCCGTTCGTCAACTCATCCACGCGGTCATTGCTCGGGATGTTGATCACCAGATCGACCTCGTGGTCCCGGATCCGGTCCACCGCCGTCGCCACGCCGCCTTCCGCAGCGGGCGCGCCGTTGACCATGGGCCACGCCACCCGCGTCACATCGAACCCCTCGTCCGCGAGCATCTTCGCCGTGCCCTCGGTCGCGTACATCTTGATCCCGTGATCGCGTAAACGCTTCGCGCCCGACAACAACTCCGCCTTCGCCTCGATCGGCCCGACGCTCAAGAGCATCGACTTCACCGGCAAGCGATACCCCACGCTGATCAGCGCCTTCAGGAACGCCTCGTTGAAGTCGTCGCCGATGCACGCCACCTCGCCAGTCGACGCCATCTCCACGCCCAGCGTCGGGTCCGCGCCCTGCAATCGCGTAAACGAGAACTGCGGCGCCTTCACGCCAACATGATTCAACTCGAACGCCGTCTTGGGCGGCTTCTCCACCTTCTCGCCCATGATGACCTTCGTCGCCAGATCGATGAAGTTCTGCTTGAGCACCTTCGACACAAACGGGAAACTCCGCGACGCCCGCAGGTTGCACTCGATCACTTTCACCGCGTTGTCCTTGGCGATGAACTGGAAGTTGAACGGCCCGTTGATCTTGAGCCGCTGCGCCACCTTCGTCGCGATCTTTCTGATCTGCCGGATCGTCTCCAGATAAGTCCGCTGCGGCGGGAACACCAGCGTCGCATCGCCCGAATGCACGCCCGCGTTCTCCACATGCTCGCTGATCGCATACACAATGATCTCGCCGTCCCGCGCCACCGCGTCGTACTCGATCTCCTTCGCGTTCTCTAGGAACTTGCTCATCACGATCGGGTGCTCGGGCGAGACAAGCGTCGCGTCGTGCAGATACTTCCGCAGCTCCTTGTCGCTCGCCGCCACCGCCATCGCCGCCCCCGACAATACATACGACGGCCGGATCAGCACCGGGTACCCCACCTCTTCCGCGAACGACAGCGCCGCGTCCTCCGTCGTCAGCTCGCGCCATTCCGGCTGATCGATGTCCAGCTCATCAAGCAGTTTCGAGAACTTGTGCCGATCCTCCGCGTTGTCGATGCTCTCGGGCGTCGTGCCGAGCACGCGCACGCCGTGCCGGTGCAGCTTGAGCGCCAGATTATTGGGAATCTGCCCGCCCATCGACACCACCACACCCATCGCCCCGACACGCTCATAAATCTCCCGCACCGTCTCCTGGCTGATCTCATCGAAGAACAGCAGGTCCGACTCGTCGTAGTCCGTGCTCACCGTCTCGGGGTTGTAGTTGATCATCACCGTGCGATAGCCCAGCTTCCGGAGCGACCGCACCGTGTTCACGCAGCACCAGTCGAACTCAACGCTGCACCCGATCCGGTACGCGCCCGAACCCAGCACGATCACCGACTTCTCCACCGGCAGCGCGACATCGTCCTCCACACCGTCGTAGGACAGGTACAGGTAGTTCGTTTTCGCCGGGTACTCGCCCGCCAGTGTGTCGATCTGCCGGATCGCGGGCCGGATCCCGTGCGCGATCCGCTCGGCGCGCACATCCGCGTCAGTAGCGCCCGTCAGCGCGCAGATCTGCCCGTCGCTGAAGCCCGTCCGCTTGCACTCGCGCAGCAAGCGCTCCCCGATCTCCGCCACCCCCTCGCCGCGCTTCGCCTCGAGCAACCGCCCCAGCGCCACCACGCGCTCGATCTTCTGCAGGAACCACGGGTCGATGTGGCTCAGCTCGTGAATCCGCTCCACCGTGTACCCCTGCCGCAGCGCCTCGACCACCGCAAAGATCCGGTTGT
>CALFMQ010000453.1 GCA_937879825.1 uncultured Phycisphaerales bacterium | reverse complement strand
ATATCCTCATAGAACACCCGCACCACCCTCGGAAACAGATCCATGGCCGCCACGACCCATCCCCCCACGCCCCGAACGACCGCCGGCTCGCTCCCCAAAACGATGCGCGCCCTCATCAAGTCCACCGCCGGGCCGGGGCTGACCCTTGTCACCGACCGCCCGCTTCCCGTGGGCTCCACCGGCAAGCCCGGCGAACCGGGGCCGAACGATGTGCTCGTCCGCGTGCACAAGGCCGGCGTGTGCGGCACCGACCGCCACATCTACGAGTGGGACGACTGGGCCGCCTCGCGCATCCCCGTGGGCATCGTCACCGGGCACGAGTTTGTCGGCGTCGTCGTGCGCGTCGGCTCGGCCGTCGAGCAGGTCAAGCCGGGCGACCGCGTCTCCGCCGAGAGCCATATCGCGCCGGGCCACGACTACAACTCGCTCATCGGCGATGCGCATGTCGCGCGCAACATGCAGATTCTGGGCGTGGATCGCGACGGCATCTTCGCCGACTACGCGATGATTCCGCAGTCGCACATCTGGCCCGTCAATCAGGACATCCCCGACAAGTGGGCCGCGATCTTTGATCCGTTCGGCAACGCGGTGCACACCGTCATGAGCGCGGGCGTCAGCGTGAAGTCCGTGCTCATCACCGGCGCGGGCATCATCGGGTTGATGGCGGTCGCGGTGGCGAAGGCCGCGGGCGCGCAGCAGCTCTTCGTCGCCGAGCCCGACGCGCGCCGGCGCGCCCTGGCGCTCAAGCTCGGCGCCAAGAAGGCCTACAACCCGCTCCCCAAGGACAAGGGCGGCGAGGGCGACGACTGGGTCAAAGAGATCAAGTCCACCGTGCAGGGCGAGGGCGTCGATGTGCTGCTGGAGATGTCGGGCAACGCCAGCGCCATCGTGCAGGGCTTCCGCGCGATGCGCCAGGGCGGCACCGCGGCGCTGCTCGGTATCCCGTCCAAGAGTTTCAACTTCGACATCACCGAGCACATTATCTTCAAGGGCGCTGATGTCCTGGGCATCAACGGGCGTCAGATGTGGCAGACTTGGTTCCAGATGGAACGCCTCATCCTCGCCGGGGCGGTCAACCTCGACGAGGTCATCACCCACGAGCTGCCCTTCGAGGACTACAACCGCGCCTTCGAACTCATGCAGTCCGGCGAGGGCATCAAGATCGTCCTCGATCTCAACGGCCCGACGCGGTGAATCCAAAGAAACTCACCACCGAGCACACAGAGGGCACAGAGAAAGACACATCGAGATGAAGCCGGAGCGCACCACATTTCGCGTATGGATGATCGCCCGCCGCGTGCCGCTGTTCCTCACCCTCGGCGCGGTCGTGAATGTCGGCGTAGCGTGGTGGGGCGCAGCCATGATGCCGTTCTGGGACAACTCACACCACCGCCCGACAGAAATAGGGCCTTGGCCGATCGATGTGCCAGAAGATTGGCCGCCAAGTGTTGATGGTATTGCCAACGAATGGGCACTGGTGACTTGGATTATGGTCGCCGGCGAGGAGCGGCATTCGACGGGTCACAACCGCTTTGCCCCAAATCACAATGTGACGGTCTTCGAAGCCGGTTGGCCGATGCGGTCCATGCGCACTTGGATCATGTCAGCGCCGCCCTATGAAATCACTGACGAACGCGATTACGAGATGACGATGGGAGTCGATGCTGCAAAGGTCGTCCCGTTCTTTAAGAATCGACGCCGACTCCCTATTCCCCTCCTCCCCATCCCCCTCGGCTTCACACTCAACACACTTTTCTACGCCGCCCTGCTCTATGTCCCCGTCCTCGGCTTCGGTGCACTCAAGTGTCGCCAGCGCGCTCGCCGCGGCCTGTGCCCCGCGTGCGCGTACGACCTCGCGGGCATGACCACATGCCCGGAGTGCGGTTCTGCTCCCTCTCCCCGCCGGGGAGAGGAGGTCGACGCAGCCGACAGGTGAGGGGCGGTTGCAACAACCCCTCATCCGTCTGCTCCCTCCGGTTGCAGCCGCCTTCTCCCCGAAGGGGAGAAGCAGCACCATCAACTCTGTGATCTCTGTGTGCTCTTGTGGTGATAAACTCTGATCGTGCCTCTTCTCGAAGCGTTCAATCTCGTCAAGACCTTTGCCTCGCGCACCGTCGTCAAGGGCGTGTCGTTCCATGTCGACAAGGCCGAGATCGTCGGCCTGCTCGGGCGCAACGGCGCCGGCAAGACCACATCGTTCCGCATGGTCATCGGCATGATCGAGTCGGACAAGGGCCATGTCCGTTTCGACAACCACGATGTCTCCAACCTCCCGATGTATCAGCGCGCCCGTAGGGGCATGGGGTACCTCTCCCAGGAGCCCTCCATCTTCCAGCGGCTCACCGTCGAGCAGAACCTCATGGCGATCCTCGAGGTGTGCAACATGCCGCGCAAAAAGCGCAAGGCCCGTTGCGCCGAACTATTGGAACAGTTCCACCTCACGCACAAGGCCCACGACCCGGCGCGCACCTGCTCGGGCGGCGAACGCCGCAAACTCGAGATCGCCCGCGCGCTCGTCACCGATCCGAAACTCATCCTGCTCGACGAGCCCTTCTCGGGCGTTGACCCGCTGGCCGTCGAGGACCTGCAGGAAGAGATCCGCCGCCTCAAGGGCATGGGCATCGCGGTGCTGATCACCGATCACAATGTGCACCAGACGCTGCGCATCTGCGACCGCGCCTACATCATCAACGAGGGGCGCGTGCTCCGCGAGGGCACACCCAAGGAACTCATCAACGACAAGGTCGTGCGAGAGTCCTACCTCGGATCGATGTTCAGGGGAGACGAGTTCGATCACCCCCACCCCCCCCACGAGAGCACCACGACAGAGGTTGAAGTATGAACAATCGACGATCGTTGTTCTTCTCAGTGCTCTCGGTGTGCTCTGTGGTGGGTCTCTCCGCGTGCGGCTCGGTCGAGCGCCGCATCACGATCACATCGTCACCCGACAACGCGCATGTCTGGCTCAATGACACCGATGTCGGGTACACGCCGCTCGAAGTCGATTTCACGTGGTTCGGCACC
>CALFMQ010000452.1 GCA_937879825.1 uncultured Phycisphaerales bacterium | reverse complement strand
CTGGTCGAGGAAGTCGGGATTGCTGCTGCCAAGACGGCCGAAGTGCTCGGCGGCACGGGTTATGAGTTCATCGTCGTCGACGACGGGTCCACAGATGACACCCGCTCGATTCTCCTCAGACTCGCTGCCGATCGGCCTTGGCTCCGCGTCGTCGCCATGACCAACACGCCACCCGGAAAGGGAAACGGCCAGTCCGCAGCCTTCCACGCCGGCTTCCGCGCTGCCCGCGCCGATCTCGTCGCCACCCTCGACGCCGACCTCCAGAACGACCCCGCCGACCTCGTGCAAATGGCCGAACTGCTCATCAAACACAACGCCGACATGGTCCAGGGCGACCGCTCACGCAACCGCCGCGACAACTTCATCCGCCGGTGGGGCTCCCGCGTCGGCCGCACCTTCCGCCGCCGACTGCTGGGCGACACCATCCGCGACACCGGCTGCTCACTCCGCCTCTTCAAGCGCGAGATCGCCCTCCGCCTCCCCCTCGAGTTCAAGGGCATCCACCGCTTCATCCCCGCCAGCGCGAGGCACATGGGCTACGCCGTCATCGAAATGCCCGTCAATCACCGCCAGCGCCACGCCGGCACCTCCAAATACGGCATGGGCATCACCAAACGCGCCATCCCCGGCCTGCTCGACCTACTCGCCGTCCGCTGGATGCGGAGCCGACGCCGCCCGGTGACGTCGATTGACGCGACGCCCGACAGCTCCGCCGAGCCCGCACCGCGCGTCGAGGTCGCCACCCGCGCTGGGCGCGCGCACGCCGAACGCTAATCACGGACAATCTTCCGCATGAAGTGGGAAGCCCTCCTCGCCATGCTCGCCCTGTTTCTCCTCGGCGCATGGCTCGTCATCTCCCCCGCCAGCCGCATCGGTCTGCCCGAGGCCCGCCCCGGCGCACAGATCCACGAACTCCGCGTCGGCCCCACGCGCGGCGCCATCGAAGTCCTCGCCGACTCCGCCGATACCCACTCATTCCGCCTCCTCTTCCGCGACGGCACCGCAACCGAGCCCTTCTCCGACGCCGAGTTCATCAACCGCTTCGGCACCGATCTCCACGAACGGGTCACCCAGCGCCCCCCCAACTGGCTCTTCCGGATGCTCAACATCACCGGGTGGGGCTCCCTCCTCTGGATCGCCATCGGGCTCGGCGGCCAGACGCTCTTCTTCGGGCGCATGGCCGTCCAGTGGGTCGCCTCCGAACGCAAGGGCGAGTCCGTTGTTCCCGAGATCTTCTGGTGGCTCAGTCTGGGAGGCGGCATCGCGCTCTTCGCCTACTTCGTCTGGCGGCAGGACCTCGTGGGCGTCATGGGCCAGACCTCGGGCGTCGTCATCTACGCACGCAACATCCGCCTCATCCACAAGAAACGCCGCCGCGAAGAACGCCAGGCCCAGCGCGCTCGCGACCGCGCCGCCCGTCATGATGCGCTCGCCGACCCATCAGGCGAGCCCGCCGAGATCGAACGCGAGCCATCTCCCGCGAGTGACACCGGATGACCATGGGGTAATTGGGGGGGAAAGGGGGGGGTGGCTCACGCCAAGGCCCGAAAACGCCGACCTAGACTCCATCATGCGCATTTTCCTCGACGATCACGCCGTTTCCTCCTCCGCCACGACGCTCTCGGGCGCGCTGGCGTGCGTCGCCGAGCACGTCGGTGAACGCCTGCTGATCGAGGCTCAGGCCGACGGGCGCGTCCTGTCAGCCGATGAACTCACAAATCCCTCCGCCTCCGATCCGTACGCGCAAGAAATGCGCTTCCGGTCCGCCGACCCCATCGCACTGGCCCGCGTCACGCTCCACGATGCGGGCGTCGCCGTCGGGTCGCTCGAGGGCCAGCACGCCCAGACCGCCGATCTCATCGAGACCGGAGCACGCAAGGACGCCAACGATTCGCTCGCGCACATCTTCTCCACTTGGAGCCAGACCCTCACCGCCCTCGACATCATCTCGCGCACGCCGGGCATCCCCTGGCCCCCCAAGGGCGGCGTGGTGGATCAACCGCAGATCGACGCCGCCACGACGACGCTGAAGGGTCATCTCGACGAGATCAAGACCACCCTCAACGCCGGCGACTCCGCCGGCCTCTGCGACATCCTGCGATACGACATGGACGACCAGGCCACGCACTGGAAATCACTCTGCAACAATCTGGCCGACGCGATGACCAACAACTCGCACTGAATCAGGAAGCGCAGTGACGACCACCAAGAAACAACGATCCGTCGATGAACTCATGGAGCAGGCGAGCAAAGCGCTCGCCGAGACCAACTATTTCGAGTGCGAACAGCTCTCGCTCAAAGCGCTGGGTCGCGCCTTCGAGAAGCAAGACTACGAGTCCATGTCGCGCATCGTGCTCCCGCTGCAGGAAGCCCGCCGCCAGAAGCGCCTCGCCGCCATCGATACCGGCAGGCTCACCGTCATCGACGAACCCATCAACCTCGAGGAATACAAGGCCTCGCCCGGCTGCTACCTCTTCCAGCCGCCGCTCGTCGGCGCCGACGCCCGCGCCTTCCGCGAACTCGCCGACACCCAGGAAGTCCCGGTGCTGGTCGCGTGCCGCGAGCCCAAGACCCAACTCGGTCTCTGGCCCGTCGTCATGATCGGCCCCATCACCGTCCGCATCCGGGTTGAGCCTCCCGCTAAGGGCAAGCCCACCATCGACTGGCTCATCGACGCCACCGAAGCGCTCGGTGACGACGCGATCGCTTCCGTCGATCGCGGCCGCGAACTCCCGCACCAGATCAACGCGCTCTACGAGCGACTCCAGACCTGCCGCGAGCACGAGAAGCTCCATCAGGCATTGGCAGAGGTGTGCAGGGAAGCCGCCAAAGAAGCGATCGCCGACGGCTCCAAGTAAGAGCCGGAGTCGCACGCCTCCTCCCGCGTTCCAATCGGGGGAGATGTCGCGCGTAAGGCGACGAAGGGGGTCGACCGGAGCGGCTTCACACTTTCTCTGACTCCACATCGGAGGTGGAGCGCTCGGCAACAAGCCGCTTCCGCACCCGCGCCATGTTCCGCAGTGCCCACCACCCGCACGCCAATCCCAGCGGCACGGCGATCAGCACCTCCGCCGCTCGATCCACCAGCATCGAGTTCAGCGACGCGCCCAGCGTCAATCCCGCGCTCTGCGCAAGCGCCATCGGCAGCACTGGCGCCGCCAGCCCGATCAGCCATTCGCGCACGCCCAGACCGTTCCCCGTGATCGGAACCAGCGACGCCAGCGCCATCGCAGCCGATAGCGCCAGAGCGCCGCCCCAGGCAAGATCCACACCCATCAACCGGAACGCGAAGTACGCACGCGCCGCCCAGCCCAACTGCACCGCGCACGCCACCGCCGCACCCGCGATCAGCCGCCACACCTCGGGGTCCGCCTCGGGCTTCTTCCGATGCGCATACACCGCAAACAACACGAGAAACACCACAGGTGCTGCGCTACCCGCCGCAAACAGCACATGATCCGGGCGTCGCGTCACGCCGCCGACCACGGCAGCGCCGGCG
>CALFMQ010000451.1 GCA_937879825.1 uncultured Phycisphaerales bacterium | reverse complement strand
TTCCCCCGCTTCCCCGTTCGCCCCGGGCGCCACCGGAGCGCGGGCCGCGCGGACCGGCGCCGCGTTGACCGGATTGCCTGTATCCGCCCGGCCCCCCGCGGGGCGCGTCGTGCGGGCGATTCTCGCCGCGATGATCCATCCGAACTCCTTGACCCCCGCGCAACAAGCAGGCCCCGCCGACTCTCCGGCGGGGCCTGGCGATCAAACAAGTGGGCGTAACTGGACTCGAACCAGTGACCTCTGCGGTGTGAACACAGCGCTCTAGCCAGCTGAGCTATACGCCCGAGATTTCCGACCGGCGGGCAAGGTGCCCGCACCAACCAGTGCCGACGGGTGGACTCGAACCACCGACCTGCGGGTTATGAATCCGCCGCTCTAAACCAGCTGAGCTACGTCGGCCTCGCGCCCGAGCAGCCGCCGAGCGAGCCGAACAGTATACCCAACTCTCGTTTCCGATCCCCCCGTTTCCGATCCCCCCGCTCCCAGGGCGTCAGGCCACCGGGGCGGCCTTGAAGCCCGACCCCGTCGAGACGCCGTTGCCCGCACCACCCGCCGGGAACAGCACGGGAGAGCCGTATTTCAACTCGATGGCCGAGGCGATCAGCCCCATGAACATCGGCTGGGGCCGCAGCGGACGCCCCGTCAGCTCGGGGTGGAACTGGGCGGCCACGAAGAAGGGGTGGGTCATCCCCTCGATCGCACCGTCGTCGCCCGGCTTGGCGAGTTCCAGCACCTGCATGATCTGGTGCTCGGGGTGACGCCCAGAGAAGATCAACCCGGCGCTCTCGAGCTGCTCGATGTATCGCGGCTCCACTTCATACCGGTGGCGGAAACGCTGCCGGACGGTGTCGTGCTCGCCGTAGAGGCGCCACGCGAGCGAGCCCGGCGTCAGCGCGACATCCTGCCCACCGAGCCGCATCGTCCCGCCGAGTTCCTCGATTTTCTTCTGCTCGGGCAGTTCGGAGATGACGAGATCCATGGCGTCCAGACCGAACTCCGTGCTGGAGGCGTCGAGCCCGAGGACATTCCGCGCGATCTCGATGACGGCCATCTGGAACCCGAGGCAGATGCCCAGGAAGGGGATCTGTTTCTCGCGGCAGTGACGCACGCAGGCGATCTTGCCCTCGATGCCGCGTTTCCCGAATCCGCCCGGAACGATCACCGCGTCCAGACCGGCGAGCATCGTCAAGACATTCGCGGGCGTGAGGTCGTCGGCCTCGATCCAGACCAGTTCCGTGTCGCAGTTCAGGTGCGTCGATGAATGCTCGACGGCCTTATCAATCGATGCGTAGGCGTCGCGGAGTGAGGCGTATTTGCCGGTGAGCCCGACGCGGATATGCCTGGCGCGCGGGGCCTGCATCTTGCGCACGTAGGACGCCCACACCTCGCGGGCCTTGTCCTCGGCGATGGTGTCCACCCGGTCGTGGAGATCGAGCACACTCAGGATTTCCCGGTCGATCCCGACCTGGCGCAGCGCCTCGGGCACCTCATAGATGCTCTTGCGGTCGTGCATCGAGAAGACCCGCTTCATCGGCACATTCGAGAACATCGCGATCTTCTGCATCACCGTCTGCGTGATCGGGTTGCCCGCCCGGCACGCGATGATCTGCGGCTGAATGCCCGCCTCCATCACCTGCTTGATGCCGAGCTGCGCCGCCTTGCTCTTCTGCTCGCCCAGCGCCTTGGGCTCGATGATGTAGGTCAGCGCGACGAAGCACACCGAGTCGGCGCCCTCCTCGAACGCGAGTTCACGCAGCGCCTCGATGTAGAACTGATTCTCGTAGTCCCCCACCGTCCCGCCGACCTCGACGAACACCACATCGGCGGGCTTGCTGCCGTCGCCGTACACGGCCAGCTCGCGGAGGCGGCGCTTCACCTCACCCGTCACATGCGGGATCATCTGGACATCGCGCCCGAGGTACCCGCCGTGGCGCTCGCGGTCGAGGATGTCGCGATAGATGCGACCGGCGGTCATGAAGTTCCGCGCCGAGAGGTTCTGGTCGAGCATCCGCTCGTAGGTGCCCAGGTCCATGTCGCACTCGGTGCCGTCGTCGAGCACGAACACCTCGCCGTGCCTGAACGGGTTGAGCGTGCCGGCGTCGATGTTGAGGTAGCCCTCGAGTTTGACCGGCGCGACGATCAGCCCCTTGTCCTTGAGGAGCTTGGCGCAGCTGGACGCGAAAATGCCCTTGCCCAGCCCGCTCATCACGGTGCCGAGCACGCAGACATACTTGTGGTGGCCCTTGCGGTAGCCCTGCGGGATGGGCGAGTAAAACTCGGTGTCGGCGGATGTCTGGCCGGCGGAGGCGAGGAGTTCGGTCCCCCCCTTGCCGCCACCCGCCCCTGATTTCGCCCCGGCGACGCCCGCCCCCACGCCGCGATCTCCGCGACGCCCGTCAGCAGCATCACCCTTCGGCGAGGTGGGCATGTCTTATCGTATCACGGCGGCGCGCCCGATCAACTCGGTGCGGCCCGCACGATAGTTGTCCACGATTGACGGAATGAGACCCGCCCCGCGAGACTTGGCTCCCCAACGCACCGGAGACACAGATGATGCTCAGAACGCTCGCCGCCGCCACGCTGACATTGATCACGACCACGATGGCGCGGGCAGACGCGGGACTCGGGCACTACAGCGACGACGCCTGCCTCTCGGGCCGCCTCGAACTGTCAATATCAGGGCCCGACAGCCGCTACGACGCCCAGACCGGTCGCGACACACGCAACTACGCGCCCGACCGGATGGTCGACTTCCTGCACATGTCGGTGACGATCGACATCCCCGACATGAACACCCCCGCGTTCGCCGCGACGCAGGTCTTCGATCTCAGGACGCTGGCAACGCCCGTCGCAGCCATCCACCTGAACGCCGAGCAGTTGCGAATCAACGATGTGACCCTCGCCGAACCGGGCGGCACGCGCATCACCCACGACCACGACGGCTCCGTACTTACGATCGCCTTCGATCCCCCGCTCAAGCCGGACTCCGCGGCGCGCCTCGTCACGACATACGAGCTGCGCGACCCGGTGGACGGGCTGTTCTGGACCGTCGAGACCCCCCAGTGGCCGGGCCGCCCGGCGCAGATTCACACCCAGGGCCAGCCCGAGACCAACCGCTACTGGTTCCCCTGCCACGACTTCCCCAACGAGCGGCTCACGACCGAGTTCATTGTCACCGTGCCCGAGGACTTCACTGTGATCTCCAACGGGCACATGAAGGGCGCGCCGAAGTACGCGCCGGGCCGGATGACCTTCCACTGGGTGCAGGACAAGCCGCATGTGAGTTACCTGGTGTCGCTGATCGTCGGCAAGTTCGACACGGTCGATGTCGCGCCCAATGGATTCCGCAGGTCTTTGCCCGTGTATGTCCCTCAGGGCAAGGGCGAACTGGTTCAAAAGACCTACGGAAATACCGCGGAGATGGTCGAACTCTTCGAAAAAGTATTCGACGAGCCGTACCCCTGGGACAAGTACTCCCAGACGGTCGTCTGGAACTTCG
>CALFMQ010000450.1 GCA_937879825.1 uncultured Phycisphaerales bacterium | reverse complement strand
AAGAATTAGCTGGAGTTCCGAGAGAGCGGGCGAAGGGACTCGAACCCTCAACATCCAGCTTGGAAGGCTGGCACTCTACCATTGAGTTACGCCCGCGATTTGGGTGGGCTAGTGTATCACTTTGGTGCTGACTTTCTGGAGGCCGGGATTCTTGATGCGCCGCCTGATGATTTCGATGGTCGTGGCTCTGATGTGGTGCCCCGCGGCGCTGGCGCAGGGGAACGGGAACGGTGAGTCCGGTGCGGCTCAGCCGACCCAACCGGCGGCGGATGAGTCGGTGGTGGCCCAGGCCGGCGAGTTGAAGAATGAGCAGGACCGCTTGCGGGCCGCGATCTCGGGTTGGGCGGAGCGGTTCAAGGACGGCGAGGGCGATCTCAACCCGGAGGATCCGGCGGTCCGGGCGTACCAGGGGATCGAAGCGGCGCTGAAGTCCGTGGATGAGAAGCTGGCGGACGCCGCCAAGTCGGAACAGTCTCGGCTCGAAGCGCCCGCGCGGATGCAGACGATTCAGGGCGAGTTGGCGCTCCCGCCAGCGGAGGTGAAGCCCGAGGTCGCGGGTGATGCGACGCTCGCGCAGCTGGAGCAGCGCCTCGCGGAGGTTCGCGCCCAGCTCGATACGGCGCGTCAGCAGGTCGCGGACCTCGCGGCGGAGAAGTCGTCGCGCGACGCGGCGATGGACGCGATTCCCAAGAGTCTGTCGGACCTGCGTCAGCGGGTGAGCGCGCTGGACGAGGACTTCGCGGCGGCGGGCGGGGAGTCGGGCGGGGCCGACGACGAGGCGGCGCGGGCGCAACGGATGCTGACACAGGCGGAGCGGCTGGCGGCGCGGGCGGAGATCTACCGGCTCGAGCGGCAGCGCGCATCGATCGAGGCACGGCGGGAACTGCTGCCGGCGAGGCAGAGTCTTGCGGCGCGTCGGGTGACGGAGGCGGAGAAGCTCGTCGGGGCGTGGGACGCCGTGGTCAACGCGCGACGCCAAGCGGAAGCGGAGGACGCGCGGCGGCAGGCGGAGGAGTTGCGGCGGAAGGCGGCGCGTCAGCATCCGGTCCTGAACAGTTACGCCGAGCAGAACGCGGAACTGGCCAAGGAACTCAACGCGCTGCAGACGCCGATCAACGGGCAGACGGCGACGCAGCGGGAGACCGCGATCATCAACCGCGCCAAGGAGATCCGGAACAAGAAGAATGCGCTGGAGGCCCGGGTGTCGAAGTCCGGGCTTGACGATGCGACGGGGCTAGCGCTGCGGCGTGTGTACGCGACGATCGGCGATGTGGATGATGTTGAGCGTGAGTCGGAGTCGGTCAGCGAGCGCCGCCAGCAGATCGAGTATCGGCTGCAGGAGATCGCGGGCGAGCTGGACGATGTGCGGGACGACACAAACGCGACCGCGGCGCTCATGGAGCGGGTCGAGAGCGATGAGACGGCGATCGAGAACCGGGACGATGTGGCCGCGGTGGCTCGGGAGCTGGTGTCGGCGCGCAAGGACCTCCTGGACAAACTCGATAAACAACTCACGACGCGCGGCTCAGAGCTGGATGCTCTGCAGTCGGCGTACGAGGATCCGGGGATCGGATTGATCCCGACGCTGCGCGACGCGATCGCGTTTATCGAGCAGCGGATCCTGTGGGTTCGGTCGGTCTCGGGTCCGGCGGTTCCGAGACTTGACGAGGCATCGGACGCGTTCGGCTGGCTGGCTTCGCCGTCGGCGTGGGGGGCGTCGATTCGGTCTTCTTGGGAGGCGACCCGATTCGACCGGGCCCGATCTGTGAGTATCGCGGCGGCGCTGGCGCTGCTGTTGCTCGTGCGGCTCCGGGCGCCGGCGCGGCTCGGCATGCTCAACGAGCGTGTGCGGTCCTTCCGGACGGACCGGTTCGGGCTGACGATCCGTGCGCTGATTGTGACGGCGTTGATGTCGCTCCCGGTGCCCGCGCTGCTGCTGGCGCTGGCCTGGTTCCTGGAGCGGCCGGGCGGGGCGGGCGAGGTGGCGCTCTCGGCCGCGTCGGGATTGCGCGCGGCGTCGGGCGTCATGTTCGTGCTGATACTGGCGCGGAATATCCTGAGAGATGACGGGCTCGGCGAGAACCATTTCGCGTGGCACACGTCGGGTGTCCGAACGATCCGCAGGCACTTGCGGTGGTTCGTCCCGACGATTTCTGTTCTGTGGGGTGCGGCGATCGCGCTGGATGTGCAGTCGGTGAACGATGCGTACAGCGACTCGCTGGGGCGCATCTGCTTCATCGGCGCGATGGTTTCGCTGAGCGTGTTCCTGGCGCGGGTGCTCAAGCCGACGGGCGCGGTGCTTGGCCCGATCGTGTCGAGGCACGCCGGCCAGTGGCTCGACCGGCTGCGCGTCGTCTGGTACTCGGCGGGTGTGGGCGTGCCGATCGTGCTGATCGGCCTGGCGCTGGCGAAGTATTACTACACGGCGCTGCGGCTGCAGCACCTGCTCTTTGCGACGATCTGGTTGATCGGCGCGCTGGTCCTGATCAGCGCGCTCACGGGGCGGTGGTTGTACATCGTCCGGCGTCGGCTGGCGATCGAGAGCGCTAAGCGGAAGCGTGAGCAGGCGCGTGCCGCGGCACTCGCGGAGGCGGAAAAGAACGCGACGGTGGCGTCGCCCACATCCCCCGCTTCGCCCCCGCCCCCCCCTCCCCCCCCTTCCCCCCCCCCCCCCCCCGCCGTCGATCCGAACGAGGTGAACATCCCGGCGCTGGACTCCAAGATGCGCCAGGCGGTGCGGACGGGTATCGGATTGGCGTTCCTGATCGGGATGATGCTGATCTGGTCGGAGGTTCTCCCGGCACTCAAGATGCTCGACCGGGTTCAGTTGTGGCCCAGGATCGCGTACTCGCCCGAGGCATCTGGTGGCGCGCAGCGCGACACGACAAGCGGCGACAGAA
Source organism: uncultured Phycisphaerales bacterium (assembly GCA_937879825.1). Classification (GTDB taxonomy): domain Bacteria; phylum Planctomycetota; class Phycisphaerae; order Phycisphaerales; family UBA1924; genus JACKHC01. The sequence goes on along the minus strand of CALFMQ010000450.1, from coordinate 7,400 downwards.
CGGCTTCTGCCAATGGCGAGAATGAGGAGAAGTCGGGCGGGGTCAGCGCGCCCGCGTCGGGGTTGAAGCCGCTAAGTGGTTCGACAGAGTCGTCGAAGGCGGGCGCGGCGGAGCCGTTCCGGCTCACGCTGGGCAATGTCGGGCTCGCGCTTCTGTTCGGTGTGATCACGGTGCTCGTGGTGCGGAATGTGCCGGCGGTCGTGGAGTTGATGCTGCTGGAGCACCTCCCGTTGGATAGCGCTTCGCGGTATGCGCTGGTGTCGGTTTTCCGGTACGGGCTGGCGCTGGTGGGCGTGACGCTCACGATGGGTGCGATGGGGATCACGTGGTCGACGGTACAGTGGCTGGCCGCGGCGTTGACCTTCGGGCTGGCGTTCGGGCTGCAGGAGATATTCGCGAACTTCGTTTCGGGTCTGATCATTCTGGCGGAGCGTCCGATTCGCGTGGGCGACATGGTGACGGTGGGCGACATGGACGGGACGGTCACGAAGATCCGGATGCGCGCGACGACGGTGCTGGGATGGGACCGCAAGGAGATCATCATCCCGAACAAGACATTCATCACGGATCGCGTGGTGAACTGGACGCTCTCGGACTCTGTGCAGCGCATCGTGGCGACGGTGGGCGTGGCGTACGGGTCGGACCTGCAACTGGTGGAGCGGACGCTGCTGGAGGCGTGCCAGGCGGTGCCGGGCGTTTTGTCCGACCCGCCCGTGTCGGTGCTGTTCCGGGGGTTCGGAGACAGCACGCTGAACTGGGAGGCGCGCGTGCACGTGGCGGGCGTCGACCAGCTCGTGGTGGGGCGATCGGTTCTGCATCAACAGATCGACTCGATGTTCCGGCGCGAGGGTATCGAGATCGCGTTCCCGCAGCTGGACCTGCACGTGCGATCATCGGAGGGCCTGAGCGAGTTCCTGCGGAGCGGCGCGGCCGGGCGGGCGGTCTCGCGGGAGGGGTCGGCGCGGATGACCAAGGGAGACGCGGGGGGGACGGCGGGCCCGGATGGGGTGTGAGGCGGGTTTTTGGGGCTCGCGGGCGGATTTTGGGAAACTCGGCGGGGTTGGCGGCGATACTCTCTATATAGATGCGGCCCGAGGGGGCTGATTGGGTTTCTCCACGATCCGCCGGGGAGTCGACCATGACCGAGATCAATCGTGTGCTTCGCAGGGCCACCGGGCGTCTGATGCTCGAAGAGTTGTTCCGTGCGCTCGTCGTCTGGCTGCTCGTGGCGTCGTGCGTTGTTGTTGCGGCGCGATTGGGCGAGCGATTCTTGGCCTACACGATGGACTGGCGACTGGCGTGGCTGCTCGCGGGGGGCGTCGGTGTAGTGGCGGCGGTGATCTGGACGATCGCGACTCGGAAGAATCGGCTGGCGGTGGCGCGGGTTGTTGATGAGCGGGCGGGCTTGAAGGAAGCGATCTCGACGGCGCTGTGCGTCGAGCGTTCGGAGGATGCGTGGAGCCGGGCGGCCCGTGATCATGCGCAGGAGGTTTCGCGCCGCGTCGTGATGCGTGATGTCGTTCCGGTGCGCGCGCCGCGCGGCTGGTTCATGCCGCTGGTCGCGGTAGGTGTGTTCTTTGCGCTGGGTCTTGTGCCGCAGAGCGATCTGCTCGGGCTGAGCGCCGAGCGGAAGGAGAAGGAAGAGCAGCAGAAGGACGCGCTGCAGGCCGAGGCGCAGGAGCAGGAAGCGGACGAGATCCTGGCGAAGGTCGACGCGTTGCTGGATGTGGGCGATGAGGCGGGGATGGAGGACGAGCCGGTCGAGCCGGAGGTCCCCGAGATGACGGACCCGATGGATATCCGTCGCAGCGCGATGGCGAAGCTGACGAGCGCGCAGGAGCGTCTGGATCAGCTGCAGAACGGCGCGGAGTCGAAGACGCTCGACTCGATGAAGGACCTGATGGAGCAACTGAAGCAGCCGGGGCCGGGGCCGCTGAATGAGATGATGAAGTCGCTCCAGCACGGCGACTTCGAGCAGGCGCAGAAGCAGCTGTCGGAGTTGGCGGAGAAGGTCGCCAGCGGCGAGATGACCGAGGAACAGAAGAAGCAGATGCAGGAGCAGCTCAAGAACCTCGCCGAGCAGCTTGCGGAACTGGCGCAGAAGCAGGGTGATCTTGAGAAGAAGCTGGAAGAGTTGGGGCTCGACAAAGAGCTGGCGAAGAACCCGCAGGCGATGCAGCAGGCCTTGCAGCAGGCGCAGCACCTGACGCCCGAGCAGAAGCAGATGCTGGAGCAGATGGCCAAGAGCCAGTCGCAGTCCCAGTCGATGTGCCAGAACATGTCGTCGGCGTGCTCGGGTGCTGCGGGCGGCATGTCGCCCGAGGACATGAATCTGGACCAGATGTCGCAGTTGGCGGATCAGATGGGTGCGCTGAGCGACCTGGAGAAGCAGCAGGCGATGGCGGCGCTGCAGCAGGCGGCGATCGAGGCGAAACTCGCGGAACTGAGTGAGTGCATGGGTCAGTGCGAGGGCAGCGGCCTATCCAACAAGATGAGCGACAAGTACTCGCTGAACAAACCGATGGGCGACAAGCGCGGGCGCGGCGCGGGCGACTCGGACGAGGCGGCGACGGACTTCTCCACCAACAAGGAGAAGGTCAAGGGCGCGAACTCCGACGACAATGTCATCCTCGGGAGCCAGTTCGTGCAGGGCGAGCAGGTGCGCGGCGAGTCGCGGGCCCAGTTCGCCGACGCCGTGAAGGCGGCCAGCGAGAGCGCCTCGGAGGAGATCGAGAACAACCAGATTCCGCGTGAGTTCCACGAGGCGATCAAGAAGTACTTCGGCGCGCTGGAGGAGTCGGCCAAGGATGCTCCCAAGCCCGCCGACGCGCCGGCGAGCGGCGGAAACTGATCCGGGATGTTGCGCCGGGCAGCGCTGATTCTGGCGTGCGCATGGTGTGCCGTCGCGCTATTGTCGTGCTCCAAAGAGGTTGATGAACGCCCGGTCGTTGTGCTGTATTACAGCGTGGACGAGGTTTACGCGCGCCCGATCATCGAGGCGTTCGAGCGCGAGACGGGGACCCGCGTCGATGCACGCACGGACACCGAGGCGACGAAGACGACGGGGCTCGTCGGGCGGTTGCGGCTGGAGCGGGATGCGCCGGTGGCGGATGTGTTCTGGTCGAGCGAGCCCTTCATGACCGAGCAGCTGGCGCGCGAGGGCGTGCTCGAGCCGATGCGGACGGAGGCGCTGGATGCGTGGCCCGAGGGGTATCGGGCTCCAGATTATTCGTGGTACGGGCTGGCGCTGCGGTCGCGCGTGGTCGTGTTCAATACGAACCTCGTGACGGGTGAGGATGCGCCCGGCCAGATGCATGACCTGACCGAGACGAAGTGGAAGGGCCAGATCGCCATGGCGCGGCCCGAGTTCGGCACGACGCGCGGGCACATGGCGATGCTCGTGGCGCTGTGGGGCGATGATGGAGCGCGCGCCTGGCTTGCGGGCTTGAAGGCGAACCGCGTGCTGTTGCTGGACGGGAACTCGGCGGTCGTCCGGGCGGTTGCGACCGGGGAGGCGGCGGTCGGGCTGACGGACACGGACGATGTGTTCTCGGGGCAGCGGAACGGGTGGCCGATTGATCTGAAGTATGTGCGTCACGATCTTGGCGCGTCGAAGCACGGCGTGATGACGATCCCCAACACGGTGGCGCGGGTGAAGGACGGGCCGAACCCGGACAACGCGGCGCGGCTCATGGAGTTCCTGATGTCGGAGCGGGTCGAGCGGGTCCTCGCGGAGAGCGACTCGCACAACTACCCGGTGCGCGCTTCGCTCCGGTCGGAGTTCGGGGCGTATGAGCCGCCCGATCCGATGGCGCTGGGTATCGGCGATGCGACCGACGCCATGGACGACGCGATGGAGGCGTGCCGGGATATTCTTGGCGGATGAGACCTCGCGTCGGGCCGATGCAGGTGTTGGGTGTGCTCGTCGCGGCTTCGTGCGGGTTGATCGCGGGGATGATGATCCTCGGCGCGGGCCGGGCGATGCGTGCAGCGCCGATCGCTGATGCGCCGATCGATTGGGCGGATGCGGCGGCATGGTTCGGGTGGACGGTGCTGGTTGCGGTGGGGATCGGGGTGATCGCGACGGCGATAGCGCTTCCCGCGGCGTGGGCGTCGCGGCGGATGGCGGCGTGGTGGTGGGCGATTCTGTGCGCGCCGCTGATGTTGCCGCAGTATTTGATCTACGCGTCGTGGGGGTTGTTGCGCGAGCCGGGGACGAGGTTGGGAGCGGCGCTGGAGGGCGCGCCGACCTGGGTGTGGCAATGGGCGGGCTACGCGCAAGCCCTTGGCGGGCTGGCGCTTTGGGCGATGCCGATCGGGGCGGTGATCGTCGGGTCGGCGGCCCGTCGGATCGACCGGGAGGCGCTCGATGCGCTGCGGATGTCGGGGGCCGGGGCCTTTCGGCGATGGCGTGCCCAAAGTGGCATGGTGATGCCGGCGATCCTGACCAGCGTGTGCGTCGTATCCATGATCATGTTCGGAAGCGCCATCCCGCTCCACTTGGCCAGGGTGCAGACGTACGCGGTGGTGGTGTGGCGGCGGGTGAATGAGTCGGGCTGGTCACCTGGCGCGTGGATGCTCGCGCTGCCGCTGATTCTGTTCGCGGCGGCTGCGGGCGTGTTCATGGCGCGGCGTCTGATTCGCGCGTGCCGCCTGGTCGCATCGCCCGGCATTGAGCGAGACTCGAGCGGGGGGCGGGGTTCGGCGGCGGCGGCATGGCTGATCTGGGGGATGGCGGTGATCGTGCCGACCGTCGTGTTCGCGTCTCATGGCGGCGTGTGGCATGCGATCACGCGGATTCCCGCGGTGTTCGGCGACGCGATCGCGAACAGTTCCGTGACGGCGGTGCTGGTGGCATCCGGGAGCGCGTTGATCGCGATCGGCACAGCGGCGGGGTTGGGCGCCGAGGCGCGGTGGGTGCGGCGGTTGGCGCTAGCGGGCGTGTACGGCTGGATCGTGATGGCGGTGGTGCCGGGCGTGCTGGTCGGCGGTGCGCTGGCGAGCGCGGAGCGATGGTCCGGCCTCGCGTGGCTCCCCGATCGGATGACTCTGGTGTCGGCGCACCTGGCGCGGTTCGGTGGCGTGGGCGCGATTCTGGGCGTGCTGGCGCACGCCGTCGAGAGCGAGCCACTCCGGGACGCCCGTCGGATGCTGTCGGGCGGCGGGTTGGTGGCGTGGTGGCGCTCGGCGGGGCGGTTGCAGGCGGGGTTGATTCTGGCTGCACCCGTCGCGGGGTTTGCGCTGAGTCTGCACGAGATCGAGGCGACGGTGATCGCGGCCCCCCCGGGCCCGGGCAACCTGGCCGAGGCGCTGCTGGCGAAGCTGCATTACTTGCGAGACGACGAGTTGTCGGCGATGGGGCTCGCGTTGCTCGCCTCCGGTATTCTGCTGGGCGTGATCGCCGGGGCGATGTCAACACGGAGTCTGCGAGCGCTGCGGCGCGGCGCGCCGATCGCGCTGCTTGCGGTTGCGATTTTCGTGATCCCCGCGTGCGGGCGGCGGGACCCGGAAGTAGCGCTCCCGATCGAGGTGAGGGCGCAGTTCGGCGGTCTCAACGAAGAGTTGCAGCTCGTGTACCCGCGGTGCATCGACACGGACGGGAAGAACCTGTGGATCATCGACAAGTCGGGATGGGTTTCGCGCGCCACGCTCGACGGGGAGCCGGTCGCGCGGTGGAAGCTACCGAATGTCGAGAAGGGGTACCCCGTCGGTGTGACGGCGGGCCCGGACGGGCTGATCTACATCGCCGATACGCATCAACACCAAGTGGCGGTATACCGCCCCACTGCTGACGGCGCGGAACTCGCGGGTACGATCGGCGAACTCGGCGAGGGCGACGGGCAGTTCATCTATCCGACGGATGTGGTGATTATTCCCGCGAGCGACGGCGTGACGCCGGAGCGGATCTATGTGAGTGAGTACGGCGGGAATGATCGCATCAGCGCGTTCGACGCGGACGGCGCGTTCCTGTTCTCGTTCGGGCACGCGCCGGATCGCGCGGTCGACGGCGACGTTGTGTTGAGTCGGCCGCAGTCGATGGTGTTCGATCCGCGTCGGCGTGAGTTGATCGTCGCGGACGCGGTGGACCATCGGCTCGGTCGGTTCACGCTCGAGGGCGAGTTGATCGCGTGGATCGGGCTCGCCGACCAGACGCCGGGCGTCGGCGCGGGCGCCTTCAGCTATCCGTACGGGCTTGCGATGCGCGAGGACGGATCGGTCGCGGTGGCCGAGTACGGGGGATGCCGCGTGCAGATCATCGACCCGGGCACCGGCGAGGGGCTCGGGATCTACGGCACGGCCGGGCGCGGCGAGGGGCAACTGGTATCGCCATGGGGTGTTGCGGCGGTGGGGCGCGATCTGTTCGTGCTCGACTCGGGGAACAACCGCGTGATCCGTTTCCGGCCCGAGCGCGCCTCGGTGTCGAGTGAGGGAACGGGGGTGGCGTCGCGATGATCGTGGGGCCCATCCAGTTTGATGCGCCGGTATGGCTGCTGCTGATTCCGGTGACCTGGGCGCTGACGATCTGGTTCGCAAGGAAATCGCTGACGGGGATGGGGACGGTGACGCGGCGGGTAGCGCTTGGGGTGCGCCTCTTTTTGTTGACGGCGATCATTGCGGCGCTGGCGGACCCGATGTGGCGGCTTGTGTCGAAGGATGTCGCCACGATCATGATCGTGGACAAGAGCCGGTCGATGCCGCAGGGCGTGCACGAGAACCTGCACGCGTATGTGGCGGAGGCGCTGGCGAACTCGAAGAAGACGGATCGATTGGGCGCAGTGACGACTGCTGCCGATGCGCTGACGCAATCGCTCCCGGAGCCGGTGAAGGCGGATGTCAACGAGGTGCGCACGAAGCTCGAGGGCGGGAGCGCGATGATCGGCTTAGAGTCGGCGACCGATCTTGCATCGGGCGTGCGGCTGGCGATGTCGATGATTCCGCCCGATGCGGCGGGGCGCATGACGCTCGTGACCGACGGGAACGAGACGCAGGGGAGTCTGCTGACGGCGGCGCGCGCCGCGGCTGCGGCGGGCGTGCCGATCGATGTGCTGCCGGTGAACTACCAGTACACGAGCGAGGTGATCTTCGACGGGCTGTACGCGCCGGCGACGGCGCGGAAGGGTCAGACGATCAGCGTGCGGATGTCGCTCACCGCAAAGAAGGAGACGACGGGCGAGTTGACCCTGATGATGGGCGACCGCCCGGTGGATCTGTCGCCCGATGATCCGACGACTTTCGGGCAGATGTACACGCTCAATGAGGGCGTGAACACGCTGCTGGTGCCGGTGACGGTGTCGCGGCCCGGCGCGCTGGAGTTCAAGGCGTTCTTCGCGCCGGTTGAGGGGTCGGGGGACTCGATCGCGGAGAACAACACGGCGGCGGGCGTCACCTTCGTGTCGGCG
>CALFMQ010000449.1 GCA_937879825.1 uncultured Phycisphaerales bacterium | reverse complement strand
AGTTGGCGCAGAGGGGAACGATGCGCTGCTGGCGATCGCGAGGCCGATGGCGTCGAAGATCGCGGGGGAATACAGACACGGCGGCCGGAAGGCGGGGCTCGATCGCGACGACCTCGGGCAGATCATGCTCAAGGCGGTCATCGAGCAGCTGGGGGATATCGATTTGGACGACCGGGGGGTCAGAACCTACATCGCCAAGACCATGCGGCACGCAGCGGACAACGCCATCCGCGACCGCAAGCGCCTCAAACGCGGCGGCGACTGGCGGCGCTTGCCGATCGACGCGTGCGCTCGCTGGCTGCCGGATGAGTCGCGGGACGAGCGGGCCGACGAGGTGCTCGCCGAGACGGTCGGCGCGGCGTTGAGCGGACTGACCGAGGCCGAGCGCGCGTACTGCGATCTGGCGATGGACGGGCAATCGCAGGCCGCGATCGGGCGGGCGCTGGGTCTGACGAAGCGCGGTTGCCGCGCGATCAAGGAACGGGTGGCGCAGCATCTATCAGGGGTTGGGATTGATGGGGAATGGGTGAATCAATGGGGGTAATGACGAATGGTCCGATTGAGCGGCGATCAGCCGAGTGACACCAGAGTATTAGCGCGGGCGTACCTTGAGCGGGGATGGAAGCCGATTCCGGTTCCACGCGGTGAGAAGGGCCCACGACTCGCCCAATGGACCGAGTTCCGCGCGACCGACGCGAGTATCGATGACGACTTCTCGCCGTCGTCGAACATCGGGCTGCTGCTCGGGGAACCGAGCGGGTGGCTTGTTGATGTGGATCTGGACTGCCCCGAGGCCGTGGAACTCGCCGACGAGTACCTGCCCAGAACAGAAGCGGAGACGGGCCGCCCTGGCAATCCGCGATCTCACCGCTGGTACATCTGCGAGGGTGTGGAGACCAAGCAGTACAGGGACCCGAAGACCAAGGAGATGCTGCTTGAACTGCGATCGACCGGTTCGCAGACGCTTGTGGGGCCGAGCGTCCACCCGTCGGGTGAATGCTACGAGCCATTGGATCAGGAACCGGCGGTTGTCGACAGGGACGAACTCGTCTCGCGTGTGGAGTCGCTCTACGCGGCCGTGCTCGAGCGACGAGGGCATGTGTTGGGCGCTGTGCCGAAGTCGCGGGCGACGCCTCGCTCTGACGCCAGAGCGCGGGCGAGCGCGTACCTGGCGAAGATCCCGCCAGCGGTCTCTGGTTCGGGCGGTCACGACCAGACCTACGCCGCCGCGACAACGCTCGTGCACGGGTTCTGCCTTGATGAGGCGACCGCCCTCGACATGCTCGTGCGCGAATACAACCCGCGCTGCCAGCCGCCGTGGACCGAGACCGAGCTGCTGCACAAGGTCGAGGACGCGGCGATCAAGCCGCACGATCGGCCGCGCGGATGGCTGCTCGATGCGGGATCATCGCCGGCGCAGCTCTCGCATCCGACATCCGCGCCCGGCGCACCGTCATCTGCAACTAAAGATCCGGGGCCGTTCCCCGCCGAATTGCTGCAAGTGCCGGGGCTGATCGGAGAGTTGATGGAGTTCAATCTGAGGACGGCTCACCGGAGGCAGCCTGTGCTCGCGTTGGCGGGCGCGATCGCGCTGCAGGCGGTGCTCGCGGGCCGCAAGGTCAGGGATGAACGCGGCAACAGAACGAATCTCATGATTATCAGCATCGCCGGTGCTGGCGAGGGCAAGGACCACGCCCGTCAAATCAACAAGCGTGTGCTCGACGACGTCGAGGCCCTGGATCTCGAAGGCAATGACGAGATCGCTTCCGATGCGGGGCTGTACACATCGTTGAGCGAGCACCCGGCCCGCCTGTTCCAGATCGATGAGTTCGGGCGGTTCCTACGGTCCAGCGGCGACGCGAAACACAACCCGCACACCTACAATGTCATCACGGCGCTCCTGAAGTTGTATTCGTCCGCGGGCGGCAGTTGCACGGGCAAGGCGTATTCCGATCCGGGCAAGACCAAACGCATCGACCGGCCTTGCGCCGTGTTGCACGCGACCTCCGTGCCCGAGCCGTTCTACGGCGCGCTGACGAAACAGAATCTCGAGGACGGATTCGTCCCGCGGCTGCTGGTGTTCGAGGGCGAGTCCGGTGTGACCCGGAGCCGCGGCACTGAACTGCCGATCCCGGTGTCGATCGTGGACGCGGCTGCTGCCTGGTGGGAGTTCGGTCAATCCCGCCCCCGGCGCAATGCGACGGACGACTGCGTAGTTGTGAAAACAGCACGCGAGGCCGAACGCCTGTTCGACGAACTGGCGGAGCGCGTCGACCAAACCCGACTGGAGAGCAGTTGCCCGCCGTGGGGAGGTTGTCTGTGGGCCAGATGCGAGGAGAAGGCGTGCCGCCTCGCGCTGGTCTACGCGTGTTCAAGGGGCGTAGACAACCTCATGATCGACGAAGCGGCGGCCAGATGGGGGATAGGGGTCGCGGAGTATCTGACCAAGCGTGTGATTCACTTGGCGGGCAGGTGGATCTCCGACGGTGCGTTCGATGCCCGTCAACAGAAGATCATCCGTCTCATCGATCAAGCAGGGGGGCGTATTACGCGGACCGAACTCACGCGGCGTACCCAATCTTTGCGAAAGATCGAGCGGGACGAAGCGATCGAGAACCTTCTGGAGTGCGAAGTGATTCGATCTGTGACCACGGAGAGCGCGACCCGTGGGGGCACGGTGTACTTCATGGCGTGAGATCTTTCAATCTTTCAAGGCCGGCTCTGAGAGGGGGGACAGATGCAGATACGGAACTGACCTTGAAGTATTGAAAGATTCTCTCTCATCGGGTGAAAACGCCGGATTACAGGGGACACTCCATGCGGCGAATCCTTCAGAGATCTTTCAAATCATTCATCCTCTGGCCTGCGACTGAGTCGGTTGCAAGCACGAATTCACATGAATCATTCAACACACCTCGCGGCATCACGCGGGAGCAATCAGGGGGACCCATGAACATCGAGCAGCGCCCGATCGGCGCGATCCGTCCGTACGAGAACAACCCGCGGCTCAACGACAACGCCGTGGACGCGGTGGCCGAGTCGATCCGCGCCTACGGCTTCCGCCAGCCCATCGTCGTGGACTCCGACGGCGTCATCGTCGTCGGGCACACGCGGTGGAAGGCGGCGCAGCAACTGGGGCTCACAGAAGTCCCCGTGCACGTGGCGACCGATCTCACGCAAGACCAGGCGCGCGCCTACCGCGTGGCCGACAACAGAACGGCGCTGATCGCCGAGTGGGACATGGACCTGCTGCCGCTGGAACTCAAGGCCATCGCCGACAGCGGGATCGACCCGGCGCTGCTGGGCTTCGACGCCGACGAGCTGGCCGTTCTGCTGGGCGGCGTGCAGGGGTTGAGCGACGGCGACCCCGACGCGGTGCCGCAGCCGCCCGACGAGGCGACCACGAAGCCCGGCGACCTGTGGGTGCTCGGGGACCACCGCCTGCTGTGCGGCGATAGCGCGAGCGAAGCGGATGTTGATCGGCTGCTCGAAGGCCAGAAGGTGCAGCTCGTCAACACCGACCCGCCCTACAACGTGAAGGTAGAGCCCAGGTCCAACAACGCGATCGCCGCGGGTCTGTCGTCCTTTGCGCCCGTCCCCGCCAAGCACCACCAGAAGTTCGACGTGGAGCGGCACCCGGAGAAGTCCAAGCCCACGCACGCCAAGATGCGGCCCAAGGACCGCCCGCTGGCCAACGACTTCGTGACCGACGAGGCGTTCGCAGGATTGTTGCTGTCATGGTTCGGCAACATCGGTCGTGTGCTCGAACCCGGACGGGCCTTCTACATCTGGGGCGGCTACGCGAATGTGGCCAACTACCCTCCGGCGCTCAAGGCGAGCCAGTTGTACTTCAGCCAGTCGATCATCTGGCACAAGATGCACCCGGTGCTGACGCGCAAGGACTTCATGGGGGATCATGAATGGTGCTTCTACGGGTGGCGCGAGGGGGCGGCGCACGTGTACCTGGGGCCGAACAACGCGACGGACCTGTGGCAGGTGAAGAAGGTGAACCCGCAGAGCATGATTCATCTCACCGAGAAACCTGTGGAACTGGCCGAGCGGGCGATGGAGTACTCGTCGAGCCGGGGCGAGGTCGTGCTCGATCTGTTCGGCGGGAGCGGCTCGACGCTGATCGCGGCGGAGCGGCAGGGGCGCAAGGCGCGGCTGATGGAACTGGACCCGCTGTACTGCGATGTGATCGTGCAGCGCTGGGAGC
>CALFMQ010000448.1 GCA_937879825.1 uncultured Phycisphaerales bacterium | reverse complement strand
GAAGCACAAGGTCGCGACTCCGGCGGACTGGAAGCAGGGCCAGGACTGCATCATCGTGCCGGCGGTGTCGAACGAAGAAGCGAAGAAGCTGTTCCCCAAGGGCTTCAAAGAGGTGAAGCCGTACCTGCGGACGACGCCCCAGCCGAATCTGTGATCGGCGCCGCGAGCCCTTTGTGAGTCTTGAGATGCGCCGGCTCAGCTGGCGGCGCGGGAGCCGCCGTTGGTGCGCCCGTTGCTGGGTGCACCCTTGCCCTTGGATTTTTCCTGGTAGTAGCGGCTTGGGCGCTCGTCGGCGAGGCGCTGATTGAGTTTGCGCAGGGCCTCGGCCTCGATCTGGCGGACGCGCTCGCGGGTGAGCCCGATGACCTCGCCGATCTGCTTGAGCGTGAGGGGCTCGCGTCCGTCGAGCCCGAAGCGCAGGCGCAGGACGCGGGCCTCGCGTTCGTCGATCGCGCCGAGCAGCTTGTAGACGGTATCGAGCTCGTCGTCGCGGAGCACGGGCTGGTCGGGGCGCGCGGCGCGGGTGTCGGGGACGATCTCGGAGAGACTGACGGCCTGGCCGTCCTCGTCGACGAGACCGGACTTGCCCGATCGCATGGTGCGGCCGGCGTTGCGGATGATGGAAATCTTGCGCGTCGGGAGCCCCATGAGTTTGGAGAGTTCCTCGACGGTGGGCTGGCGCTGGTGCTCCTCCTCGAAGCGACGGCACTCGTGCTTGCAGCGCGCGATAAGTTCCACCATGTACGCGGGCACATGGATGGGTTGGGCGGCGTTGATCAGGGCGCGTTTGATGGCCTGCTTGATCCACCACGAGGCGTACGTGGAGAATCGCGCGCCCTGGGCGGGGTCGAAACCCTCGACGGCACGGATGAGCCCGATGTTGCCCTCTTCGATGAGGTCGGTGAGCGAGAGGCCGCGGCGGGTGTAGTGCTTGGCGATGGAGACGACGAGGCGGAGGTTCGAGTTGACAAGATGGGTGCGCGCCTCCGGGCAGGAGTCGTTGATGACACGCCACCCGAGCGTCTTCTCCTGCTCGGGATTGAGCAGGGAGTATGTGTTGATCTGCTTGAGATACAACTGCAGATCAGAGTCGAGATCGGCGCTCGCCATCAGCGGCTGTCCCCTCTCGCGGGCGCATCGAACAACAGGCGCCCGGACACACAGATTTCTCTCCCGCCGCTCCGGCATTCCCAGCGACCCGCCGGGCGGACGGCAGATGGTAGGACCATCGCCGAGACGGGGACAAGGAAAATCCCCGACCGGTCCGTGGGCTATCGACGGGGGGAGCGGGCCGCTTGAGAGCCCTCTGCGACTGGGGCGGACGGGGGCGATGATCCGGGCCGTTCGGGTGGCGCGACCCGCAGAATCGCCCGTTGCGAGCCGATAACGCGGTTTCTCGGTGGGCCGACGCGATCCTGCTCGCCCCGCGTCCGATGGAATACGATGCCCGGCCCGTTCCATTCTTCCCTTCGCCATCGGAGCACCGATTGTCCGAGTCCGACGACACGAAAGACCTGACACCCCTGTTCGAGGAATGGCCCTTCGAGCCGGGCCAGTTGTCGGTGCGCGTGATCCAGGGACTGGACGGCGCGCCGCGGCTGCAGATGCGCGTGGACCTTGGAATCCTGCAGATGGAGCTCCGCGGGCGGCCGGACGGGCAGCGCCCCGATGGGTTTGAGAGTCTTCTGGAGCTGCACGAGACGCGCCTCGATCACCATGACGAAGAGGATGATTTTGTGCTCTCTCCGGAAGACTGCCGGTTCCTGCGCGAGGAGGCGGCGCAGTTCTATCACCGGTACATCAGTCTGCTGGTGCTGGGCGATTACTCGGGCGTGATCCGCGACACGACGCGGAACATGCGTCTGCTGGACTTCTGCCGCGAGTATGCGGAGGCGGACGAGGACCGCGAGATTCTCGAGCCGTTCCGCTCGTATATCACGATGATGCGCGCCCGCGCGATCGCGGGGCAGGCGGTGACGGACGACGAGCCCAAAGCGGCGCTGCTCGCCATCGACGACGGTCTGGAGGCGGTGCGCAAGGTGTACGAGTCTCAGGGCCGGCTCGATGCGTACGAGACGGCGCACGAGGTGGAGTTGCTGCGCGGCATGCGCGCCGAACTCTCCAAGAAGCTGCCGACGAGCCAGCGCTCCGAACTCAAGAAGCGTCTGCAGGAAGCGCTGGAGCGCGAGAACTACGAACTGGCGGCGATTCTGCGCGACGAACTGAAGTCGCTGCGCGAGTAGTCGTCACGGCCTGGCGATGCCGCCCGCCCATGCGCGGAGATCGAGACGAATCGGAGCGGGCCTCGCATCGCCCGGGAGCAACGGGCGCGGCCATGTGGCGCGCCACCCGGAGTCGTCGCGCCGCTCCATCGCGATCAGGAGCGTCTCATCGGGCCCGATCGCCTCGCCCGGGACCGGGACGATCGCCCACCACCGCCCGTGATCGAACATCGTCGGGAACCGGGCGACCTCTTCGCCGTCACCGTCGCGGATGGTGCCGCCGGAGTCGACGGTGCGCACGATGTCACCGAAGTAGAGGACGACCGAGTCCCCGACGGGCGGGCCCGAGTGTGCCGCGGCGCACTCGACGTACACCTGCCACGCGGCCCCTCCGACATCCTCCCCCGCGCCCATCGGCCCGCGCTGGACGAGGGCCGCGCACGCGCGTTCGCCCGTTGCCGGTATCTGGCGCGCCGAACGCCAGTCGGCGAGGGTCCATGCCTCCAGCATCGGGCCGAGTCGGAACCCCGGCGGACGCACGGGGACCGCGCCGTTGAGCGCCGCGGCGGAGGAGCGCATGGGCCCCGCGCGGACTTCGGCGGCCGCGAGCCCGGAGCCGTCGCCGCTCTCGGGAATCACCGAGATATCGGTCTGGAACGGCGCGAGGCGGACGCGCCGCCCGGCGACGATGGCGTCGAGCGTCTGCCCGCGCACTTCCGTGAGGGCGAGGATGCCCTGGTTGTCGTCGAGCACCGTGAGGCAGGCGCCGGCGATGGAGTTGATGTAGCCGCCGGCGCGCCGTGCCGCATCGCTCGCCTTGATGCCGGGTTCGAGGATTGCGCCGAGCAGCTGCGTGTGGTCATCGTTCTCGACGGGCCACGCGGGCACGACGACCCCGGAGGGGAGGCGCACCACGGACGTCAGGGCGCGGACGAGGTCGATCGCGGTCTGTTCGTCGTGGCTGTGGATGATCGCCAGCGCGGCGCGCCACCGTTGCTCGATCTGCGTCGCGCGCGCCTCGAGCATCGCGTCGGGGATGGTTCGTGCGGGATTCCCGGCATCGCCCCAGACGGTCGCGGGCGCGACTCGGTCCTCCAGAAGCCGCAGGCGCCAGCGCTCATCGGGGTCGAGCAGCATCGGCCCGACGAACTCGCGCAGTCGGGACCAGTCCGCGCCGCTCGGATCGACGATCTCGCGTCGGGGCACGTACGCGTCGCGTTGCATGGCCCGCATCTCGAGGCGCTGGCCGTCGATCACGATCGCGCCGAGCGTCACGCCGGGCGGCGGCGTGATCTGCATGACCCAGAGTCCCGGCGCGCTCTGTGCGGCCAGGGCGTCGACGCTCCGCTCCGCGTTGCGGTCGTCGAGGTTCACCACGGCGAGCGACGCCGCCTCATTGAGCCAGCCGCGCGCCGGAGGGGGCGCCCCTTCATGCTCCCCGTGGTCATGCCCGTCGGACACGGGATTGGCCGGCACACGCGCGATGAATGCGTATTGCGCGTTGAGCGTTTCGCCATCGATCGTTGTTACGGCGAAAGGGCGCTTGGGGACCCACGCGTCGTGGCGGTTCCCGTCGGCGGGCGCGAGCGGGATCACGATCGGGATATCTTCGAATGTGATGGGCGTGCGTTCGGCGACTACCGCGTCGAGACGATCGGCGCGCGCCGAGGCGACGGTCGCCGCCGCGAGGATGAAGAGTGTTGCCATCGCGCGAGCACGCATCGGTACTGCC
>CALFMQ010000447.1 GCA_937879825.1 uncultured Phycisphaerales bacterium | reverse complement strand
CCCTCGTCCGTGAGAACCCCGACATCGTGCTCGTCGGCGAAATGCGCGACTCCGAGACCTTCGAAGCCGCCCTCCACGCCGCCGAAACCGGCCACCTCGTCTTCGGAACGATCCACGCCTCCAGCGCCACCGAAACCTTCTCCCGCATCTACGACCTCTTCCCCCCCGACGAGCGCGAGCAGGTCCGCAAGATCCTCGCCTACCAGATGCGCGCCATCGTGTATCAGAAGCTCCTCCCCACGCTCCACAAGGACATCCACCGCATCCCGGCGCTCGAGATCCTCATCAACACGCCGCCCGTGCGCAAGTTCATCCTCGAGGGCCGAGAGAGCGAAATCCGCGACATCCTCCGCTCGCAGGAAGCCGAACAGATCGGCATGATGGACTTCAACGCCTGCCTTGTGAAGCTCGTCGAGCAGGAATACATTCACACCCGCGTCGCCATGGAAACCACGCCCAACGCCGACGAACTCCGCATGCGCCTCAAGGGCATCTCCTAACCAACCGGGAATCGAAGACCACATGATGATGCCACTCTCGATCGCGTCCGGACTCCCATCGACGCTCGCCGCCGACGGGTATTTCCTCGTCTCCCCCTACAAGCCCGTTCTCTTCCTCGCGCCCCTCGTCGTGTGGGCGTGGGTCGTCGCGACCATCCTCGATAAGGACGCCGCGCGCTGGTACTTCAAGCGCGAGCAGTGGAACTTCGCCCACCTCTTGGCGGGCCTCGTCGCCGCGGGAATCGTCCTCTTCGCGCCCGCGTCGTTCTGGATCACCTGGCCCATCATGCTCTTGATCCTCACCGCCGACATCGGCATCTACGCCACCCTCCGCAACAAGGACGACAGAGTCCCCGAGGTCTTCCGCTGGTCGCTCGACTTCGAGAAGATGGCCAAGTCGCGCGCCGCCAAGGCCGCATCGAAGAAGGCCAGACAGGTCACCATGTCCTTCCGCCCCGCCGGCGGCAAGGACCTCCCCGTCCCCGAAAAAGACTCGCCCCAGTACGCCGTCCGGGCGCACGCCGAGACCATCATCCAGAACCTCTTCGAGTCACGCGGCAACCAGATCGAGATCGTCCCCACACGCGACAAGCAGTACCGAGTCCTCTTCTCCATCGACGGCCTGCGCCAACCCGTCGAGCAGCTCCCCGCCGCCGAAGGCGCCGCCATCATCGACTTCTTCAAGGCCGCCGCCGGACTCGACATCGAGGACCGCCGCCGCAAGCAGAAGTCCATGATGACCATCTCGCAGCCCAACACCACGGCGCGCGTCGCGCGAGTCTCCGCGATGGGCGGCTCCGCCGGCATGCAACTCAACCTCCTCCTCGACCCCGAGCAGCAGGTCAAGCGCCGCGTCGAGGAACTCGGGCTCTTCCCCAACCAACTCGAAGACCTCAAGACACTCGTCGAGGAGCAGGCCGGCGTCGTCCTCGTCTCCGCGCCCCGCCACAACGGCGGCACCACAACCCTCTACGCCCTCATCCGCGCCCACGACGCCTATACCTCCAACGTCCAGACCGTCGAACTCGACCCACAGACCCAGATCGAAGGTGTCCGCCACAACCAGTTCGATCCCGAGGACGCCGCCGAATACTCCACCACGGTCCGCTCCGTCCTGCGCCGCGACCCCAATGTCGTCGGCATCGCGGAATGCGACGACGCCACCGCGAAGGAGATCGCCCGCGCCGACACGCGCAGCATCCGCGTGTATGTCCAGGTCCCCGTCGACGGCGCGGTCAACGCCATCCAGGCATGGTCTCGCGCCGTCAACGACCCCAAGGCCGCGTCCAACTGCCTCCATGGCGTCGTCGCCCAGCGACTCGTCCGCAAGCTCTGCACCAACTGCCGCGTCCCCTACCAGCCGACGCCCGATGTCCTCAAGAAACTCGGGCTCCCCCCCGAAACCAAGCAACTCTTCCGCAAGGGCGGCCAGGTCCTCATCAAGGACAAGCCCGACACCTGCCCCGTCTGCGCCGGCTCCGGTTTCAACGGCCAGATCGGCCTCTTCGCGATCCACACGCTGGACCCCGAAGATCGCAACCTCATCCGCGCCAACAATGTCGAAGGGCTCAAGGCCTCCTTCCGCCAGAAGAAGCAGCAGAGCATCCAGACCTCGGGCCTCCAGCGCGTCATGCTCGGCGATACCTCAGTCGAGGAACTCGTCCGCGTGATCCAGGGGCCCGCAGAGTCCAAGAAGAAAAAGCCATCGCCCACCGAGCAATCCGCCGGCGCCGCCTCCTGACACAAACTTCCGAGGATCCACCGCGATGCCAATGTTCAACATCATCATCGTCCTCGCCCTCATCGCCGCGCCCATCATGTGGGCGTCCAAGGCCAAGGGCTACGGCATGTTCTCCGCGATGCTCAACCTCTTCTGCTGCATCGTCGCCGGGGGCATCGCATTCGCGCTCTGGGAACCCCTCCTGTACGCCTTCGTCCTCAACAAGGACCAGGGTGCCCTGCGCGACATCGGCTCAACCGCCTGCCTCCTCATCCCCTACATCGTCTCGCTCTTCGTTTTGCGGATGATCGTCGACACCTTCGTCAAGGCGAACCTCAAGTTCTCCGACGCCGCGAACTTCATCGGCGGCATGGTCTTCGGCCTCGCCGCCGGCGTCATCACCACCGGCATCACCGCCGTCGCCTTCAGCAACCTCCGGCTCCCCGACGAAATCCTCGGCTACCAGGCCCTCACCGACGAAGAGGCCGGCAACTTCGTCTACAAGAACACACTCTGGGTCCCCGTCGATGTCATGACCGTGCGGTTCTACGAGACGCTCTCCCTCGGCGGCTTCGCCACCGAGAACGCCCTCGCCCTCCACATGCCCAGCGCCCACATCCAGGCCGCGCTCAACCGCGCCGTCGTCCGCTCCGAGGACGACCGCCGCGTCGGCTACACCCACATCGCCCCCGACGCCGCCAAGGTCGTCGGCCGCTACGAAGTCGATGCCTCGCTCGACGCCCTCCGCACCGACACCATGTCCCTCAACTCGCCCCAGCAGATCCTCGACATCAACGGCGATCCCATCACAGGCGACTCGACCCTCCACGGCTTCCTCGTCGAGTTCCTCCCCAATGCGATGGAGGGTTCAGGCCAGTGGGTCGTCGGGCCCGGGCAGGTCCGACTCCTCTGCCGCAACGCCGACAACACACAAGCCAAGTCCTTCAACGCCATCGCGATCGTCGCCGAGTCCGACACCAAGGGCATCCTCGCACGCTACCCCGCCAACTCGCGCAACCTCCTCATCGGCTCCGTCGGCGCCGGCAAGAGCGCCGCCTTCGCCTTCGAGTACATCGTCCCCAAGATCTGGACCCCCACCGAACTCATCATCCGCGGCACGCGATTCCCCCTCTCAGGCGAACTCGCCTCGCCCAAACTCGTGTTCGACTCCGTCGTCAAACGCGACTCCGCCATCCTCACCCGCGACCTCTTCGAGGAACTCGGCGTCAAGGTCGGCGGCGTCACCATCGGGAACGTCGACGAGTCCCTCGCGATCTCCATCCCCTTCGACAACAGGCAGATGCCCGCCGGGCTCACCTACACATCCCAGATCCCCTACGGCTTCAACATCCCCGTCACCGACGCCCGATCCGCGTTCCTCCTCGACGAAGAGAACAAGATCATCAACGGCGACGGCGAGTTCACCAACGAACTCCTCACCAACCGCGAGACCGCCCGCTCGCTCCGCGTCAACAACATCTCGACGCCCGGCGATGTCAGGGTCGTCCAGATCTCACTGGCCAGAACCAGCCAGACCACCGAGTTCGGCCAGGCCATGAACAATATCCCCGACAAGGACAAGCCGCCCTACCTCATCGCCTCCGACGGCCGC
>CALFMQ010000446.1 GCA_937879825.1 uncultured Phycisphaerales bacterium | reverse complement strand
GACCGCTTCGCATCAAGCAGCACGTCCAGAATGACCTGCGTCCCCAGCACATTCGTACGGATGAACGGAGAAGAGTCCTGGATCGATCGATCGACATGGCTCTCCGCCGCAAAGTGCAGCACGCCGTCGCATTGGCTCACCAACTCCGTCACCAGCGCCCGGTCGCAGATATCGCCCTTCACAAACCGATGCCGCGACCCGTCAAGCCCGTCCAGATTCCGCAGGTTGCCCGAGTACGCCAGCGCATCGAGATTGATCGTCCGCACGCCCGGACGCTCGCGTTGCAGGAAGTGCAGCATGTTGGAGCCGATGAACCCGGCTCCCCCGGTCACGAGGTATGTCTGCAAGAGTGACTCCTCCATCGTCCCGTTCAGCGCTGATCGGACGCCCGAACCGCTCAATCCACCTTGTTCGCGCCCGACTCCGAAACCCGCAACCCCGTGCGGAGCAGCGCGTCAGGTGTGCCCGCGTCCGCCCACCAACCATCAAGAAAGTCATATGTCAGGCGCCCACGCTCGAGGTACGCGCGATTCACATCCGTGATCTCGAGCTCGCCGCGATGGCTCGGCTTGAGCGTCCGGCAGATGTCAAACACATCCGAGTCATAGAAGTAGATCCCGATCACCGCGTAGTTGCTCGGCGGGTCCTTCGGCTTCTCGATAATGTCCACGATCTTCCGGCCGCTACCGTTCATCTCCAGCCGCGCCACCCCGAACCGATGCGGGTCCGGCACCTCGTGCAGGATCACCTTCGCCCCGCCGCCCTGTTTCCGGAAGGCGTCCGCAGCATGCCGAACATTCCGCTCGATAATGTTGTCGCCCAGAATGACGCAGATATCGTCCTTGCCGATGAACGGCTCGGCCAGCGCCAGCGCCTGCGCAATGCCACCCGCGCCCTCCTGCACCGCATAATGTATCGCGCGCAGGCCGTGCTCCGACCCATCGCCAAGCAGCCGCTTGTAAGTGTTCAGGTGATCGCCGCCCGTCACGATCACGACCTCATCAATCCCGAGGTTGCGAACGCACCCGAGCGGGTAATAAATCATCGGCCGGTCAAAGACCGGGAGCAGATGCTTATTCGTAACTCGGGTGAGCGGAGCGAGGCGCGTTCCGGTCCCACCCGCAAGAATGACACCCTTCATGGTTAACAACTCACTTCTTTGAAGAGGAATGGGGAGAATACCCCAGATCAACCGGGGCATCCACATTCATCACGCAATGCGCACCCGTTCGTAAGATCAGCGCCGGCAACAGAAGGATGCGACGCGCTGTTTGGAAAGCGTTTGGACCTCATAACGCTCACCTCGTTCTTCTTGCCAGAGCCATGCTCCACGCAGCACAAGACGCAACACCTTTCAAACCAGTCTGATAACCGGCAGCACGGACTCCAACCAACGTTCCGGGATCGACGACACTCCGCCTCGGGCGCCGCGGCCAACGGCCGAAATGAACAAAAAACAAAGCCCCGCACGCGCGGGGCCTTGCTCAGGGTTGTCAGTAGGTCATGGCCGCTAGAGCAGCCGAGTGATCAGCGACGGCGACGAGCCGCAGCCAGACCGCCCATGCCCAGAAGCGCCATCGCGCCGGGGCTCGGAACAATCTGGATACCGTTGAGCGTCGCGAAGCCCGACACCGTCGTCGTTGTGATATTCAACGGCTGACCGGCGCTCAGGGTCACGTTGAACACATTGTGCGTGATGCCCGCAGCGTAGTTGCCGCCGAACGCGCCGCCGGAAGTCGCACCCGGAGAACCGTTCACCGAAGTCGACGTGATGAAAGTCGTGCTGTCCGGGGCCCAGGCGTACACGTACACCTGATAGTTGCCCGCGGCCAGACCCGTCACCACGAAGGTGTCGGTCGCAGGGGCGGCGCCCAGATCCAGACCGTCATCCAGCAGCGCCTCGAAGTCGCCTGAGGTACCGGCATTGTTGAA
>CALFMQ010000445.1 GCA_937879825.1 uncultured Phycisphaerales bacterium | reverse complement strand
GGGGTATGGAGCATGAAGAACCGCATCTTCATCTATGGGTTTCTGGTCGGCCTGGCGTTGTCGATTCTCGGGTTGTGGGGCAACCCCGACTCGCCGATCTCGGCGATGGGCGTGTTCATGGTCGCGGGGGGTGTGGTGGGGCTGGTTTTCGGGAGCGGGAAGATGCCGGAGATCAGGCTGCCATCGGCGGACGATCGCCCGGCGCACGAGTGCGCCTTCTGCGGCTACGACGCGCGCGGGCTCGACTCGGATGTCTGCCCGGAGTGCGGGAACCTGCACCGCGCCGACACGCGTGCGCCCGATCCCCCGGGCGGCGCGCGGTAATCTGGCGTCCCGATGGCCAGGCACCCCCGCACATCGCTGCTGCCGACGGTTGTGATTCTCGCCGGGATCGGCGTGGTGGTGGGGCCGATCATCTTCGGGTTGGTGTTCGTGGCGACGCAGCGGATCGATCTGGGGCTGGTTGTGACGCTGTCGGCGTGCGTCGTGGTGCCGGCGGTGCTGGCGGCGGGGGTGGTGGCGTTCGGGTACCTCTCGAACCGGCACATGATGCGGTACGCGATGAGCCAATGCACCAAGTGCGGGTACGATCTGCGGGGCACCGACGCGACGCGGTGCCCGGAGTGCGGGTCTTTGCAGGCGCGTAGCCATGACTGAGCCGGCCACACGAGTTTCGCGGGAACGCCGCCGCATCGCGATCGGGGTGTGGATCGTGTCGTTGCTGGCGGCGATGGTGATCGCCAACGCCGATCGCGGGTACTACACGGACGCGGGATACAACACGCAGATTCGACCGTCGTACTGGGGGCACGCCGTGCTGATGGCGTTCTACGCGGGCAGCGCGTTCATGCTGGCGCGGGCACCGAAGTGGAAATCGGCGCTGGTGATTGCGGCGGCGCTGTCGTTCGGGTTGTGGAGCGGCTTCGTGGTGGATGCGGCGCTTGGGCTGCAGGGAACGGGCGCCGGTGACGCGTTCGATGCGTTCATCGGGCGGGCGGGTGGGTCTTCGCTCTTTGCGGGGATCGTTGCGGGCGGGCTCGCGACGGCGGTGTGGTTCGGTGTCCTCACGAGGCGGGCCCGGGTCGGGTTTTTGATTGCCGGGATTTCGTTGCTCTGCGGCGTCATGGCGGCGTTCGGGTGGGGCGAGGCGGCGGGCGGGACGGGGTCGAAGGTGATGCTGTTCGTGTCGTCCTGGGGGTGGCACCTCGGGGTGATGAATGTGCTCCTGGCGTGGGCGCTGGGGCCTCGATGGTTCCAAGGGGGCGGGGTGTAATTGCCGGGCAAGTTTGGACAATAAGGAAGCGGGCGGCCGATCGGAATGGGACGAGGCAGGCAGTAAGGAGTCACGCAGATGTCGAACATGATTTCGCAGTTCTTCAATGATCCGCACATCCGTCATGCTGTGCTGGTGCACTTCCCGGTGGTGTTCGGGCTGCTCGGGATCCTGCCGCTGCTGGCGCTGCTGATGACGGGTCTCAAGAGCAAGCCGGTGCGGATCGTGTGTATCGCGTGGTTCCTGCTGGCTTCGGGCGGCGCAGCGCTGGCGGCGAACTCGGGCGAAGCGGCGGAACACAACCTCCGCGAGCAGTCGCCCAACATGACGCAGGAAGAACGACGCGCCGTGCACGAACACGAGGAACTGGCGGAGAACGGCTGGATTTGGCAGCTTGTGCCGGCGGCGCTGGTGCTGCTGACTTTCCCGAACAAGGGCGCGATCCGCAAGACGGCGTTCGTGGTGTCGTGCGTCGCGGCGCTGGGCGTCGCGGGGTGGGTCGGGCTGACGGCGCACCGCGGCGGCAGACTCGTCTATGACCTTGGCATCGGTGTGCACGCGCGCACGGTCCCCGACGCGCCGCCCGCCAGGGGGCCCGCTGTCGATGACGACGACGATGCTGACGATGCGGCGAGTGAGAAGCCGAGCGAGGCGGACGCGGCTGGGGATGAGCCGGGCGACGCCGGCGGCTGACGCTTTGGCGCGGCTCGCGGGGTTGGCGTACCATCGGCGGGCGTATGCCCACCGCTTCCAGCCTATTCGAGAGTGAGCCGATGCCCGACAACAAGCCCGCGCGCCAGTTCATCGCCGAAATGAAGCCCAACGAGCGGTTCTCGGGGCTGTTCTGCATTGTCAACGCGCAGCTGGCGGCGACGCGCAACGGTGATCCGTATCTGGCGTGTCTGCTGTCGGACAAGTCGGGGCGGGTGCCGGCGCGGAAGTGGCAGATGCCCCCCGAGGAGTTCAAACGCCTGCCGACGGACGGGTTCGTGTACGCCGAGGGCCGGACGCAGCCCTTTAAGGGCGAGTTGCAGCTGATCGTGGACATTATCGATCCCGCCGAGCCGACGAGCGCCGAGTTGCAGGACCTGCTGCCGACGACGAAGTTCGACATCGGCCAGATGTTTGCGGAGGTGACCCAGCGGCTGGGGACGCTCTCGCACCCGGCGATGAAGGCGCTGGCGGAGGCGTATCTGAGCGATGAGATGCTGATGGACCAGTTCCGCACGGCACCCGCGGCGCAGATGATGCACCACGCGTATCTCGGCGGGCTGCTCGAGCACACGCTGAACCTGATGCGGCTTTCGGATGTGGTGTGCCCGCTCTACCCGAAGATCAGCCGCGACCTGGTGCTGATGGGTTTGTTCCTGCACGACCTCGGCAAGACGCGCGAGTTGTCGTACGACGCGGGGTTCGGGTACACGGACCGCGGGCAGTTGATCGGGCACATCGTGGACGGGGCGATCATGCTGCACGACAAGTCGCAGCAGGTGATGCGGGAGAAGGCGATGCGCTTCCCGGCGAACGCGATCACGATTCTTCAGCACATCATTCTGTCGCACCACGGCGTGCCGGAGTTCGGGGCCGCCAAGATCCCGGCGACGCCCGAGGCGTTGCTCGTCTCGATGCTCGACAATCTGGATGCCAAGATGGCGATCGCTCTGGATGCGGCCCGTCCGGATCGGGCCGCGGGGGGCGGGGGGGGGGGTGAAAGCGACCTCGGGGGCAACTTCACCGAGAAGCAGTGGGCCCTGGGCAGCGTTCGCCTGTTCCGCGGCGACCCGCTCGGGCAGGTGTAGGCGGGGTTTCCGAGCCCGGAGATTGCCCACTTTCACAGGTATGTGGGGAATTGGTTCGGGGGGCGCCAAGCGGAGGCAAGACACCCCCGAATCCCGCTAAGTTTCGGTGAATCGGACCGGCTACACATTGTGGCGTGGGGGCGGAGCGATTAGATTCACAGTGGAAATGGAGGGACCCGACGCCGGGCGAGACTATCGCCCCGGTGGACTGGAGAGAAGGAGATCGAGGGAGAGATCGCTCGGACGCGACCTAGGAGATCGCCAAGAGCACGCCTCGGCCGGTTTCGGGTCAGGGCTGGAAACACTGTCACTCTTTAGCAGAGAGGGAAGGAAACAAAGATGAAGAGCATGCTTGGTATCGGCGCGGTTGTCGCGCTGACGGGGACCGCTATGGCCGTCACCCCGTTCACCGAAGATTTCACGTACCCCAATGGCAGCCTCGTTCCCAACGGCGGCTGGGGCACTCACTCCGGCACCGCCAATCAGACTCAGGTCGTCGGCGGCCAGCTTCAACTCATTCAGAGCGCTCAGAGCGAAGATGTCTCGCGCGGCTGGGGCGGCGCCCTCACCGCCGGCGAGACCGTCTTCTTCGGTTTTGATGTCACCATGAGCGGCACCAACCCCGCCACCGACACCTACTTCGCCCACGTCAAGAACTCGGGCACCTTCTTCTCCTCTCGCGTCTGGGTTTCGTCTCCCAACGCCGGCGGCGATTACTCTTATGGCTTCTCCTCGGGCAGCAGCATCGCTTCCGAGTGGGCCACCGACTTCTCGTACGGGTCGACGCAGCGCGTGATCGCGTCCTACGACTTCGACACCGGTGAAATCAATCTCTGGATCAACGCCACCTCGATGGGCGACACCCACCTCACTCTCACCGGCTTCGCCGGTGACGCGATGGAAGCCATGGCCTTCCGTCAGTCTACTGGCAACACCAGCCAGCTCATCGACAACCTCCGCGTCGGCGGCACGTTCGCCGAGGTGGTTCCCACCCCGGGCGCCGCGGCCCTCATGGGCATCGCCGGTCTGGCTTCGGTCCGCCGTCGCCGCACCGCGTGATCAACCTGCCCCCGCAGGATTGAGATAACACTCAGGCCCGCGTCCCCCCAAGGGCGGCGCGGGCCTGTCATTTTTACATCGTCGACGCGCCCGTTCGGGTGGCGCTATCATTGGGCATGAGCGATCCGAGCGTCCAGACCGTCCGCGTGAACTTCGCCAGGTCCTTCCCTGTGTTCCCGCTGGCGCGCGTGTCGCTCCTGCCGCACGCCGTGCTCCCGCTGTTCATCTTCGAGAAGCGGTACCGCCAGATGGTCGAGCATGTGCTTGATACGCACGGGCAGATCGCGATGGCGGTCTTCCGGGGCGACGAGTACCGCTACAACTACGAGAACTCCCCCGCGATTCAGCCGGCGGTGTGCATCGGTCAGATCACGCAGCACGAGCGGCGCGAGGACGGCACCTACCGCATCATGCTGCACGGCGTGTGCCGGGCGCGTGTGATGGATGAACTCGCGCCGGATGACGAGCATCTGTACCGGCGCGCGGTGCTGCGTCCGATCGAGAAGGACGATCATGACGAGTCGCTGGTTCGCGTGCGCCGTGATGTGCTGGAGCACCTCAAGTCCAAGCCGCTGGCCGATACGGGCGGCGCGAAGCGTGTGCTCTCGGCGCTGGACGAGCGCCCGGATCTCCCGACGCCGGCGATTCTGGAACTGATCACGCTCGGCGTGGTGGCGCCGATCGATGAGGGCGACACGCTGTACCGGTTGCTCGAAGAGGGCGACGCGGCGCAGCGGGCGCGGATCATCAAGCAGACGCTGCGCGGGTACGAGCACCTGCTGGGCAAGGCGGTCGAGCAGTACGACCCCGACGCCCCCAAGGGCGTTTCCTGGAACTAATGCGATTCCGGTACAGTTGCCGATCGATGCATCGACGGGGCACGGTCCGCCCCCAATTGATTGGAGATAGCCATGCGTGTGATCGCTGAATACCGTCGTCTGCTGCTTTCCCTGATGCTCATCGCCTGCGCCGGTGTTTCGCTGTCGCTGGCGGCGTGCCACACCGTCGAGGGCGCCGGCAAGGATATCCAGGGGCTGGGCGAGGCGGTCGAGGACGCCGCGGACGGCGATTGATCGATCCGATCCGATTTCGCGTACGGTGATGTCAGTCAGGGGATGCGCTTCGGGCGCAGAAGGAGTCGCACATGCTTCGTTGGGCCGTCATCTTTTTCATTGTGGCGATCATCGCGGCGATCTTCGGGTTCGGGAACATCTCGGCCGCGGCGACCGACATCGCCAGGATTCTGTTCTACATCTTTATCGTGATCTTCCTGATTTCGCTGCTGCTCGGTCTGGCCGGCGGGAAGAAGCCGAAGATCTAATCCGCTATGTCATCCAGATCGATGGCGCTGCCGCACTCGGGGCAGGTTGTGGTGTTGGGCACGCCGGTGATGTCGTAACCGCAGGCGTTGCATCGCCCGGGGCCCTTGTAGCGCCAGCGGCGGATGCGCCCGGGGATGGTGCAGAGCGACCACGGCAATGAGACGAGCAGCGCGAGGAGCGCGGTGGCTGCGACTGTGTTGTGGAGCACGCCTGGCCAGAGAAGAAGGGACTCTTGAACCGTTCGTGACTCGAAATACTTCTTCTGCATCCCGAATTCAACAGGCCACTCGACAATCTCAGAATGCGTGATGGTTGTTCGGTCGCGTAGTGACTTGAGAGTGTTCTGATCCTTAACATTGCACGCAAAGTGATCCGGATACTCGACCATCCACTCACTCAGCACCTTGAAACACCAATCAACGGTGTCAGGCGTCGGCTTTGACGGCGACTCGAGTCTCGCCGACAGCGACCTTGTTGTGCGTGTCAGCGCAAGAGACCCGGTTTTCTTGTCCCATCGGTCAACATAGACGACTCCCCAACTCGAGTACTCTGGTTCCAGTCTGGGAACCTGCCCACGAGGAAAGAGCGTCAGTCGGCCTTCGGCATTCGCATAGATGTATGCGTCAGGCGAGACAATACCCCCGCAGCCGAACATCGGCCCCGGCATCCCAAGTTTGGGGCGTAGCCATTCGCCGATTGTTGAAGTAGCCCACGGTGAAGATGCGTCCGCGATTCGATATCCATCCCAAGCCAGCATTCCGGCCAGCACAATGGGCGTTGCCGGGCACCGCAGCACCCATCGCAGGACTCTCCAGGCGCGTCGGGTCATCGGGGGATTATTCGCCGGCCGCGTCGCTCGGGTTCGCCCGCCGGTACCTGATCGTCAGAATCACCACGGTGATCGCTAGCACGAGCGTGATGGCGTTCCACATGATGATCGGCCACGAGCGGAGCATGATGCCGTAGGTGAGCCAGAAGACCACGCCCATGCCGAACATCGAGAAGGTGGGGAGCGAGATGTCGCGCGAGTGCTTGAGGCGGTAGAGGCGGACGACCTGCGGCACGAAGGCGAAGGTCGTCAGCGCGCCGGCGATGTAGCCGATGAGGTCGGGCGTGGAGACAGCGGCGAGGGTGGGCATGGCGAGAGAATATAGGCCCCCAACGCCTCGCTGCGCTCGGCGCCTCCCCCGCCCCCCCGTTGGGATCGGGGAAGATGCAGTTGGCGCCTATGTCGTGGCGCCCGCGCTGGTCGTCAGTTCGATGGGCTTGGGCTCGGCGGCGGACTCGATGTGGAGCCGCTTGGCGCGGTGCTTGGACCAATCGGTGACGGCGAGGTCGGGCGCGTCGGGCGATGCAAAGTGCGCGCGGATGATGTCGTAGCGGTTGTCGCGCTGGGCGGGAACGAAACCGGCGTCGCGGATGAGCCGGCACAGCACGGCTTCGTTGAGGCAGTAGGTTGTGCCGGCGCTGGAGACGACGTTCTCTTCCATCATCACCGAGCCCATGTCGTTGGCGCCGAAGAGCAAGCCCATCTGGCCGATGTGCGGCCCCATCGTGACCCACGACGCGCCGATGGAATAGATGTTGTCGAGCATCAGCCGAGAGATGGCCTGCGTGCGGAGGTAATCGGTCGAGCCGCTCATGCGGAGGCGGCGGCCGAACTCCGGGTGCGCCTTGGCGTCGCCATCGCCGGTGAGCGTCGCGACGACATCGCCGGGGAAAGTGTCGTCGCCGCCTGCGAGATCGCCTTCACCCTGACCCCACTCACGGAGTCGCCCGAGCGGTGTGTTTT
>CALFMQ010000444.1 GCA_937879825.1 uncultured Phycisphaerales bacterium | reverse complement strand
CGTGTGAGGCCGAAGAGGCCGTTGAGCCAGACGATGTCGAGGTGCTTGCCGTCTGCGGCTGGCGCGAGGAAGACGGTTGCGGTGATGGACTCTGCGTGGGCGCCTTTGAGATGCGATAGCGCTTTGAAAAGCGACTGCTTGCGCCGCAGTTCGAACTCGCGTCGGGCCTCGGGCACCCAGGCGCTGACGATGGCATCGAGCGAGGCGCGGTCGCCGATCTCGTCGCGGATCAGCCGTTCGAAGCGGTCGATGGCTTCGGTGGCGGTGCGGATGAGGGCTGCATCGACGCCTTGCTTGCCGGCGGCCTTGACCACCCGACGCAGCGGATCGGGGCCCGGGGCGCGGTTGATGACCGAGACGGGGTCGGGCGCCTTGACTGCTTTGAGGAGGCGGGAGGCGAGGACCTTGTCCACTCCCAGGCGGCGGGCGAGGGCCTGCGGGCCGGAGGGGGGGTCGGGGATGGCGTCGAGGACGCGGGAGATGGCGGAGAGGAGGTTCTCGCCGGTGGCGGCGATGCGGACCTCGAGGCGGGGCTCTGCGGGAGGGGCCGAAACGGGCTTTGCGGTGTCCGGGGGCATATCTGTGGGGAGAATACTGCCGATTTCGGCCCCGTGCGATGGCGACGGGCAAGATACCGAGAAGTTTCCCGGAAACTTTCTTGACACCCGGTGGGTCCGTGGTCATGTTATGGGGGCAGGTAGACACACTCGCGTTCCACCCGCTCCGGGCGCGTGCCTGAAGGGGATTTCGGGGATGGAACGGCACCCATACGAGGAACGACCATGACACACCTTGGAACCAGACTGATGGGCGGCGCTGCGGCGCTTCTGGCGTGCGCGGCGGCGGTCTGCGCTGGCGGCACCACGACCGTGACCTTTGACGGCGGGGCCGCGGGATGGAGCGGGCCCAGCGGCATCGGCGGCGCGACGACGATCCCAGCGACGGGGGGCAATCCGGGCGCGAACATGCGGACGGTGTTCAATGACTTCGGCATCACCTTCCGCAACGACACGAACGCCGCGTTCATCCAGGACCTCTCCCAATACAACGAGGTGACGATCTCGATCGATACGCGCGTGGAGTTCATGAACTTCTTCGGGCAGGATGTGTCGCGGCCGTGGCTCGTCGAGCTGCGCGACTATGACAACGTCTCGACCGGGTATCCGTGGGTCAGCGTGTGGTTCAAGTTCGCCGACATCTCGCAGTCGTCGACGGGGACGTGGACGACCTTCTCGGTGACGATCGATGACCCGCAGGCGACGGCGCTCCCGGCGGGGTGGGGCGGTTACGGCGATGAGGATCCGATGACTTTCGAGCCGATTCTGCCGGCGGACCGCACCTTCGCGGATGTGCTGGCGGGCGTCGATGAGATCGTGTTTACCACGCTCGAGCCGGGGTTCTTCTTCGGGTTTACGGATCACACGGTGCGGATCGACAATATCTCGATCACGACGGTGACGCCCCCTTCGTGTCCCGGCGATGTCACGGGGCCCGGGAGCGTTCCCGACGGCGTCGTCGATGTTGACGATCTCAACGCGATCCTGTCGGCGTGGGGCACCACGGTCGGCGGCGGATCGCCGCTGGACCTGGCCAATGGCGACGGGTTCATTGATGTGGACGATCTGAATGTTGTGCTATCGAACTGGGGCTGCAACTGATCGACGAGACGACTCGCTCGTGAAAGCACCAAGAAGCCGGAGGTCGAGCGATCGGCCTCCGGTTTTTAGTTTTTGACGGCGTCGGCCTCGATCTCGACGAGTGCGTGTGGGTCGGCGAGTTCCTTGACGCCGACCATGGTGCAGGCGGGCCTGATGTCGGCGAAGCATTCGGCGTGTGCGCGGCCGACTTCTTCCTGATGGTTCATGTTGGTGATGTAGATGCGGGTGCGGACGACATCGGCGAGCGAGGCGTCGAGTTCCTTCAGCGCGGCCTCGATCCTGCGGAGGATGAAGCACGCCTGTTGGTAGGCGGAGCCGGGGTGGAGGATGTTGCCCTGCTCGTCGGCGGCGACGGTTCCGGCGACGGCGATGAGATTGCCGCCCCCACCGGCTTCGATCGCGCGTGAGTATCCGACGCGTCCTTCCCAGATGGTGCCTGTGGAGACTCTGCGTCGGTTGGTCATGTCTTCACCTCGCGCTTAGCGGCCTCGCATGTTGGCGGGCGAGTAGTTGGGCGCTTCCTTGGTGATGCGGATGTCGTGGGGGTGATTCTCGACGACGGTGGCGCCTGAGACTCGGACGAACTTCGACTTGGTGCGGAGCGACTCGATGTTGTGGCAGCCGCAGTAGCCCATGGCGGCGCGGATGCCGCCGACCATCTGGTATACGAACTCTGAGAGCGGGCCTCTGTATGGCACGAGGCCTTCGACGCCCTCGGGGACGAACTTGAGTTTGGAAAGATCATCCTTGCCCCCACCACTCGCCTTGCGCGCTTCGAGTTTGTCGCCTTGTGCGTAGCGGTCGGCGGAGCCGGCGCTCATGGCGCCCTCGGAGCCCATGCCTCGGTAGGTCTTGTAGCGTCGGCCTTCGGAGATGACGAGTTCGCCGGGCGACTCGTCGAGCCCTGCGAACATGCCGCCCATCATGACGGTGGAGGCGCCTGCTGCGAGGGCCTTGGCGATGTCGCCGGACATGCGGATGCCGCCGTCGGCGATGACGGGGATTCCCTGAGACTCGGCGGCGGAGACGGCGTTCATGATGGCGGTGATCTGGGGCACGCCGACGCCGGTGACGACGCGGGTGGTGCAGATGGAGCCGGGCCCGATGCCGACTTTCACGGCGTCGGCGCCGGCGTCGATGAGCGCTTTGGCGGCGTCGGCCGTGGCGATGTTGCCGGCGATGACATTGATCTTCCAGCGCTTCTTCACCTGGCGGACGGTGTCGATGACATTCTTCGAGTGGCCGTGGGCGGTATCAACGATGACGACATCGACCTCGGCCTCGATGAGTTTCTCGACGCGGTCGAACTGGTGGACGCCGACGGCGGCGCCGCAGCGGAGGCGGCCTCGGTCGTCCTTGCAGGCGTTGGGGAATCGCTCGATCTGATCGAGGTCGCGCATGGTGATGAGGCCGGCGAGCGTGCCGCCGGCGTCGACGAGGATGAGTTTCTCGACGCGGGCGCGGTTGAGGATCTGCTTGGCTTGATCGAGTGTGGTGTCGGGCGGCGCGGTGATGAGGCCGTCGCGGGTCATGACCTCGCCCACGAGGACATCTTCAGAGGCGACGAACTTGAGGTCGCGCTCGGTGATGATGCCCAGCACTCGGCCCTTGTTGCGGAGCACTTGTGAGCCGCCTTCGACAACGGGGAAGCCCGAGACATTGAGTTCGGCCATGGCGCGGCGGGCCTGGCCGATGGTGTTGTTGGGGCCGAGGGTGACGGGGTCGGTGATGACGCCGTTCTCGGAGCGTTTGACCTTGGCGACTTCGAGCGCCTGGGCATCGGGGGACATGTTTTTGTGGATGATCCCGATGCCGCCTTCCTGGGCGAGGGCGAT
>CALFMQ010000443.1 GCA_937879825.1 uncultured Phycisphaerales bacterium | reverse complement strand
CTCCCGATGAAATGCGACTCCCAACCGGGCGCACACCTCACCGATCACCACGAAGTTCCAAAGAATGGCCTCTTTGGCCGTATGGTCGGCGAGAAACGCCTGCCTTGACGCGCACGAGCGATAGACATCAGCCACACGCGCCGCGTGGTGAGCCAGATCGTGAAGCAGGGATGGAACATTTCTCTGACTCATGCGGCGGAATAGAGTTTCTTCGCACTCCCCAGAATCGCCCGCCGAAGCCACGGGTTGTGATGTTCTTCGACCGAACGATGCGTCAGCACATCCACGCGACGACCAAAAAGATCCGCCAATTCCTGGGCGATGTCGCTGAGATTCGCGGCGCTTGGCGAGGCGTCGCGCCCAAAGGTCACTAGCACATCCACATCGCTGCCAGCGTCGAAATCGTCCCGAAGCACGGAGCCGAAGAGCGACAGCTCTGAAATCTTCCACCGGCGGCAGAAGTCGGCGATCTTCGCCTCAGGGATGTCAACGCGTGGTGCGACCATTCATGAAATCCCGCTATTCGGCGCTTGCGCCCTTGGCGCCTCGCGCTACCCTCCACCCGGCGGCCCTCAACTCCACACATCTGTGCTGAACTGCAAAACGAAACACGAGCAGCAGTGTCAGCCCCGTTGCGGGCAGCAGAAGCAGCATTGCCACCTGTCGCCAAACTCCGCCGGAAAGCATCGCGACCGCGAGTATCGGCAACATGACCCAGCACGCCGCCAACAGGTAGGCGTGTTGCGCTGAACGCAGCCGCGCGACTCGCGATGTTCTCTTTCGTTCCGCCACCGGCTCCATGTCCTCACATCAACGGATTCTTCGCCCCGTGATAAAACTCCCCGTTCGGGGTCAGGTGCTTCACCGGGTTCGCGTACACATCCGTATACAATTCCGTCGCGGGATCAGGCTCCGGCGAGTCCTCGGCGAACTTCACCGAGTCGCGCACGATCTCCTTGATCTCCTGCTGCATCGTCTTGTAGTCGTCCTCGCTCAGCGACTTGCGTTCCTTGATCAGGTGGTCCGCAAGACGATCGATCGAATCGCGCTCCTGGTACCCCGCGACCTCTTCCTTCGTGCGGTACTTCTGCGGGTCGCTCATCGAGTGACCCTGATACCGGTAGGTCTTGAGATC
>CALFMQ010000442.1 GCA_937879825.1 uncultured Phycisphaerales bacterium | reverse complement strand
GATCGGCACCGATCACGCGCCATTCAACTTTCGGGGCCAGAAGGACATGGGGCGTGACGCCTTCACGAAGATACCCAACGGCATTCCTTCGATTCAAGAGCGCCCGGCGCTTGTATTCACCCACGGAGTGTGCGCCGGGCGCATCGACATGCACACGTTCGTTGGCGCGTGTTCAACGAACGCGGCACGAGTCTTCGGCATGTACCCGCGAAAGGGCGACATTCGTGTCGGATCGGACGCAGATATCGTCGTGTGGGACCCGGACTATGAAGGGACGCTGTCCGTGCGATCAAGCCACTCCAAAACCGACTATTGCGGGTACGAGGGATGGCCGATCAGGGGACGCGCATCGGCGGTGCTGGTCCGCGGCGAACTCCAGGCACGCGACGGCGAGTTTGTCGGCACAATCGGCCGCGGCAAACTCATTAAACGCAAGCCGACGCACTTCTGACAATCAGTCGTTCGAGACCAGCTTATTCGATTGCTCAACAAACGCGTCTCCGTCCCAAGCCGCGTCCTTAGTGACAAGGCCCTCGCGCTCGGCCTTTTCGCGCGCTTTGACCTCGTGCTGGCGTCGGACAAGTTCCGCGTGCGTCGTAAAGTATTGCAGTGAATGCCCGCGGAACTGATCGATCGAGTCGAACCCGTGCTTCTCCATAAACGCCTCAAGTCCGCGGCACAACTCGCTGGCCAGCTTGTACCCATGGATCATCACGCCGGTGCATACCTGCACCGTGCTGGCGCCCAGGAGCAGGAACTGTGCCGCATCGTCGCCCGTTTCGACGCCCCCGATGGCCGAGAGACTGCGATCCGGGAACTCCCCGCAGCTGGAGCGACCGATCGCGTTGCCGGATCCGCCGCCGTACATCATCGTGGCCAGTTCCATCACCATCCGCAGCGCAATGGGGCGGACCGCCTTGCACGAGTACCCGCCGGGCACGGAGTAACCCTCGACCGTCGGCTCCGGGCGGAGGGTTTCAAGATCGACGCCCATCACCGCGAGAATGGTATTGATCGCGGCGACTCCCTCGCACCCGGCCCGCAGCGCGGCACGCGCGGGGTCGACGATATGCGTCACATTGGGCGTCATCTTCGCCCAAACGGGAATCTTTGCGGCGGAGTTCACCCACCCGCAGACCTCTTCGAGGATCTCGGTGTTCTGCCCCATCGCCGCACCCATCTTTCGTTCGGGCAGCCCGTGGGGGCACGAGAAGTTCAGCTCGAACGCATCAACGCCGGTCTCTTGCACACGCTCGATGATCTCGATCCATGCGTCTTTGTTGTACTCCTCCATCACCGACGCGATGAGCACGCCTTCGGGATATCGATCCTTGAGCTGCCTGAACTCATCGAGCCATGTGTCGAATGGCCGATCACTGATGAGTTCGATGTTCTGCCAGCCGAGTACTTCATTGGTCCCCGCCGCTCGCATTCGCGCGTAGCGCGGCGCCACATTGACGACCTTTGACGCGTCGAGACTCACGGTCTTGGCGATTACGCCGCCCCAGCCCTCGTCGAAAGCCTTGGCGATGACCTTCGCGTTTGTGCCGGGAGGGCCCGAGCCGACCACGAACGGGTTTGCGAATCGGACTCCATCGACGATGCATTCTAAAGACGGCATGAGGCGGGCCTCCACTGATCTAACTCAGAATCGTACCGATTTCGGAGGGTCGACGTGAATGATTGCAATCTCGATTGAAGCAGCTGCAAGGGGCGGCGAACCGAACGGACGACGACGCGCGGCTCACTACCTTTCCGGGTTGTGGTTCAAGTCGAGCCCTTCGGGCATCCAGACCGGGAGGTCGCTGAGCGCGATCCGGATGTCGTTCGAGATGGGCACGCCCCACGCGTCGAAATATGGGGCGAGGTTGCGTCCGACCGCACGGCTGAACTGGACGACAAATCGATCGCGCTTCGAATCATCCGAGTCGGGGAGTTCTGATGCCGGGATTGAGTCATATGAACGGAACGTCGCACGGAACGCGTCCCAGCCGAACGCCTGCCAGAGCAGCGCGTACGTCTGGAGCGCCAGGAACGGATCGGCCTTCCATTTCTCGAATGGCGCGCCTTCGGCGACGTGATCTTGCATGACCGCCAGCGCGTGTTCCGGGGATGTCCGCGTCGCGTCGTCATCGAGCGTGTACCCGTTCACGGTGTTCAACGCGAGGACGGTGAAGATGTTGACGGTGACTTCTCCGGTACCCGCGAATGTCCAAAGCTGATTCTGATGCGAGTGTCCCATCTCGTGGTAATGGCCCCAGAGTTCATTGCTCCCCTTACCGTCGAAGTTCTCGAGCATCACCATGGGCCGGGCTTCGGTCATGGGGATGACCAGCGGGCCATCACTCGGGCAATACATGTATCCCCATGAGAGACGCTTCTCCGCAACATAGCGGTACTGGCGGCGCGGCCAATGTCCGGGCGAACGAGGCTCCATCGCTTCCATGGTCTCGTGCACCGTATCCCAATGCGTCATGACGAGGTCCGGGCGGTCGAGATCACGGATCGTTTCAGCGGGAAGCGTAAGGACGAGGGCGTCCGACTCCAGTTCGGCCCACGGCGCGGGCAGGTCGCGAAGGCGGTGCTGCCATTCGGGGAGCGTGGTGTGTCCCAGTCTGAATCGAGGCATCTCGACCCCACCGGAGACTTCGATCGTCAAGTGTCTCGGTTGATCTGACTCGGGGAGATCGATGTAGATCGGTCCACCGATGGGCGACGCACAGATGCCGCTCCCGTTGATGATCGGCGAGCGAAACACCGCGACAGGCATGCGCGGACGGTCATCAAAGTCCTGCGGATCAAGCCATGCGCCGATCTGAATGTCAGCGCCATCGGCGCTGCCGTCCAGGACGCGAACAGTGACGCTCTCGCCGGGCGGCGCGAAGAGGCCGGTGGAACGCCATCCGGGGATTCGGTCATCGTATGTGAGTCTCTTCGTGATGCGGGGAGCGTCCGATGGAACCGGTCCGGGAAACGCGGCCGCGCTGGGGTGAGCGGTCGCATGTTGCGGATCGGCCTTGGCTCTGCGCGCCTCCAAATCGAGCAAGGCGCAAGCGAGCGGGTATTCGGCGAGTTTCAATGGTCGATCGCTCATCGACTCGTAGGCGAGCGACAGCTCTGCGGCATGTTGCTCGGCGAGTGAGTCGGCGGCATCAATGAGCGAGCAATCGATCGGGACCGCAGCCAATGCCGAACGGACGACTCGTGCCGCGAGCGCGCTTTGCTCCGAGTCATTATTGGCGAGCGCTGCGATCGAACGTTCTGCGTTTGCCAGAGGCAGGACGGAGGCGTCGATCGTGTAGAGGCCGTTGTGTCCCGGTGAAAGGGCTCGATCGGTGTAGACAATCCCGAAAGGCGCGAGCAGTTGATTGGCGGCCAGATCGTCCACCCCTGATGCATGCCCGAGTTGGATCTGCCCCCATGCGGTTTCCGCGCTGAGCAATCTTCCGCCGGCAACCAGCCAACTGCGCAAATCCTCCAAACGCCCCGCGCGCGCGAATGCCTGCGGTGAGCCAACGATGAGATCTGTGCTCGAAAGATCAAGGTCGGCGATGCCTCCTCCACGGGCTTGGACGCCAACGCTTTGTGCCTCAAGTCCAACTCGGAGGGCCTCGGAGAGGCCCCATGCGCGTACCGGTCGGATTCCTTCAATGAGCCACAGTGCTTCCTCACGCACGAACTCGGTGGTGTCGCCTCGCTCATCCGTGAGGAACCCGCCGTGGCCCATGGCGACGACTCGCCCCGCGCCGGCCGAGGTCCGCGCCGCCAGGATCGTGCCGTCGGAGATCGCAGCGGTCGCCTCGGCCTGCCCGAACACCACCAGCGATGCCGGATTGCCACCGGTCGCGATCGTTGCGGGGGTGGGAAGGGCGGTTTGCGCCGGAATCCAGGACAAGAGGCAGGCCAGCGAACGGGCAAGTGCGGCGTAGTTCATCCGGTCAGGATAGTCACCACCCATCCACGACAAAAACGCGGGCATTCCAATGAGTGCCCGCGGTTCCAAGAAGCACGAAGCCACAAGGCCGCATTTACGAGCAGGACGAACCCCAGTTGCTGAGGACCAGGTTCAGGTCGTCGACATCGAACGCTGTTCCAAAGCCGGAGAGAATGATATTGAGGTCATCCACATCGACAGTATTGTCGGCGTTGAGATCACCGGGGCAGGTGACGGGGACGAGCTTGAACCCGTGGGGGAGGCCACCGAAAAGCCCCGAGCCGACAATCACGCCCGAGTTGTTGATGCCGTGTGCCGCACGCAGGTCCCACCCGGAACCGGGCTCGATCAGGTCATTGAGATCGAGCATCCCGTCGGCATCGGTATACAGGAACGCGCGAGAGTCCGAGACTCCGACAATCGCCCCGGGGTCATTGATCGCATTGGCATAACTCGAAACGGCGCCCGGGAGTGTGCCGAGTCTTGTGCGGGTGACAATCCCACCGCCGCCGATAGCGAATCTGCATGCGCGAGGCGCTCCGCCCGCGAGTGTCGAGTGCCCGACGGCAATACCGGACTCGTTGACGGCTTTGGCCTCGCTCTGAACGCCGCCGAGTGTCCCGAGGTCGATTGGCGCTCCCGCGATCCAAATCGTGGCATGCGGCTGGAGTTGAGTGGCGAGTGTCGAAGCACCCACGACGACGCCCGAGTTGTTCACGTCAAGGGCATGGCTGGTATCGCCGCCGAGCGAGGTCAGCTCAGTGAGAACGCCCGACTGATGGATACAGGCATGCTGTGAGATCCACTGATCGGCCTGCACCACGCGAACCGTTCCCACGACGGCGCCGACATCATTCATGCCGCGTGGCGAAAACTGGCCCAGTTCCGCGATCGGTGTCATCGGACCCGCCCTGAAGGCGTGATACGTCAATCCCCCCAAGTCATAGGAAGCGCCGACCACATGAGACGAGCTGTCGATCGCAAGACCGAAACTCTGGGCGGTTCCCGGAATGACGCCGAGGTCAACAAGCCCGGTGTCGGTCAGAATGCAGGCTCGAAAGCTCGAGTCAGTAATCTCAGTGACGCCTGCGACGTCCCCGTTGCTGTTGACTGTGAATGCGCTGCTGTTGAACCCGCCGAGCGAGCCAAGGTCGACGACACGGTATTGCACGTCTGCTATCGCCACGGTAGCGACTCCGACGGCAGCCAGCACACCGAGTGCCAAGGAGAATGTCATGGGGAAACCTTTCGATGAGCGTGAATGGATGTTGTTCAGTCGTCGAGGAAGAATCGATGGGGGAAGGGATCGTCCGGTTGCTCGGTATGGCAGAGGGTGCATTCATTGATGACACCGACATGCCCCTGTTTGACCAGCGCCTGGTAGTTGTCCGTCTCGGTGACCGTGGGTGTGAGAGCGTGCGGGCTGTTGTGGCATGTCATGCACATGACCCCGCCGTGCCCACGCGACTCTCGGAAGAGCTTGCCGGGTTGCTCGAACTCGAACCCGGGGCGGGAATGGCAGTCCGCGCACCGTGGCTCATCGATCCACGGCCGGCGCATCGGGTCGCCGACGGCCTCCATCGATGTGTGGCACGAGTTGCAGTCCATGCCGTTGGCCAGATGAACGTCCCGATGACACTTGGTGCGGACGCCGGGGTGGCACGCGTAGCACTCATTGTCAAGGCCCAAGACTCCGACCCGGTCGGCATGCGATGTGTGCATTGCGCTCGAGAACGTCGAGACTCCTGGCGTACCCGGCGCGCCGAGGGCGACGTCGGCGTGACAGGAGGCGCAGAGAACCGGTGTCTGCGACAGAAGCGTCGTCGCGTGGAGCTTGTCGTGCGCCGCCAGAATGCTGTGCGCCGGGGTCTCTGTGTCCGAGCCGTGACAGAGATAGCAGCTCAGTTCCGTCGACACGGGAATCACGGCCTGAGTGCGTGCAACGATCTGGCCGTTCTGATTCCTCACGACGATATCTGCGAATGGATACGGGTTCACGGTCCCGTCGTCCTCGATGGGCGTGACCGGGATGCCCGTGGCCTCCCAGTCCTGGTTCGCGGTGACGGTCATGTGTCCCGACAATCCGTTGCCCGTAAGCCCGATGTTGGGCGGAACGGGGAC
The DNA here is from genome assembly GCA_937879825.1 of uncultured Phycisphaerales bacterium. Taxonomy (GTDB): domain Bacteria; phylum Planctomycetota; class Phycisphaerae; order Phycisphaerales; family UBA1924; genus JACKHC01. Next base: position 2,316 of record CALFMQ010000442.1, on the reverse strand, counting down.
GCCGACGAGGTCTTCGGCGTGAGTCCAGAAGTTGGTCTTATCCACAGCGTGCGTGTGGTTTGGCACCGAGTATTCGACCGAGAAGTCTGACGCAGCATGAACAATATTGGGATCACGCTTGATGACCTGGGCGTGCAGGTTGTTGAACGGCGGCAGGATCATGAGTTCAGAAAAATCGTCCTGCATGCAGTGCATCCCGAGATCGTTGTAGGCGAACACGAGATAGGGGGTCGGCTGAAGACCGGTCTCGATGGATCCGGACGCATCTCCCCACGCGGAGGCCGACACCCCAGCGATCAGAAACGCTGCCAGGCCCGAACCGGCGGCGATGGCGGCAGCGCCGATCGCGCGGCGAACATGATGACTCCGAACAAACCTGAGTTGGTGTTGATTGCGGGACATTGCGGGATACCTCGCTCTTGGCTCGACGAATCAGCGCGTCGACGATCTCTTCAATGAGCACCGGCGGTTTGGGCCGCCGGCACCCTGCTGTGGGAAGTTTTCTGTCTCTCTCCATCAAAACCCTTGAGCCCAACAGCTACTTGAAGCTCCGCACCTCCAGATCAACTCGATTCGCCACGAAAACACATCGAATGCGCGGGGCTGATCAAGGACAGTGCAAGCACCGTGCCGGACGATCCAGTGGCCTACAAGGCGTCGGCGTCGATCGAGCAACGGCGCATTGCCGCCGAAGCGATCGTGGTGGCGGGGATCAGCCGGGAAGATCTCCGCGTGTCCTATGCGCCCGGCGGTTACGGGCAACCCATTCCCCAGCCTGAGAGCACCGTATTCAAGTCATCGACATCAACGATACCGTTGCCCGAGAGGTCAGGGCACTTACCGGGTGGCGTCACGGCGTTGCCCCACTGACTCAGGACCACGTTCAGGTCATTGACGTTGACGATGCAGTCGCCGTTGACATCACCTGCCAGGACCGGCTCAACGAGTACGGCGTCAGCAGGCGAGATGAGGCCATCGTAGTTGAGGTCAAAGACGCTGAAGTTCGTGCCGAACTGATAAAGCATGACCACTCCGTTGACGACACCGTCCGCGTCGCTTCCCGTGCCGTCCAGATCTGCAATCTCGTCGAGCAGCAGGTTTTCATCGAGCGGCGTGACACAACGATCGGAACTGAAGTCCGCGAACTGCTGGTTGAAGCCCGCGTCCGTCCAAACGTAGAGGGCACCGCTCGGATCCTCTGACTCGTACGCCGTGCCGACCACGGCGCGAATCCGCCACTGGGCCGGGTTGATGTACTCATTGAATCGCCTGTTCCTCCAGCCGGAGGCGATCGCATTGGTACAGGGGTCGAATATCGGGAACTGAACGCCGACGATGACATCAGCCATCGCTTCCTCAACGCTTGTGTGGTTGGCGACGTTCGTGTCAAGGGGCTGTTCTGGCTCGCCTCGAAGTATCGCGGCACCGTGCATCGTGAGCGGATAGACAAGCGTGACGGTCGTCTGGCCGGTCGAAGTCGAATGCGAGAATCGCAGGCTTGTTTGCGGGTCATAAAGCCCGAACGCGCTCCCGCCAAAGGCGCCGCTCACATCGGCGAAGCCGCCGGCTCGCTGGAAAAATCGGCTCTGAACGATCCAGGTGTCGTTCGGCCCGAACACACCGTCTGAGTCGCCGAAGTCATTGACAACGGTGACATTGGAGCACCCGCACAATCGCAATACATAGTCGGCGCCGTTTCGCTCGTACTGCGGTTCGCTCGCGAACGAAGCATCAAGATCGTCCCCTTCTCGAGCCATACGCTCTTCGATCGACGTGCCCGGAACCTCGCCGAGGCGACCGACGGACGCCAGATACATGAAGCCTGCAGCACCGGAGCACTCGCCGCCCGTGTCGTTCTCGTCATCGATATCGAACTCAACCGAACCGTAAAGCGGGCTCGGCCCGAATGCGAATGGATCGTAGAGCGTGGGTCCAAGCCCGAGCGTGCCGGGAGGATTGATGAGCCCTTCGAACACGATGTCAATGCGCAGAATATCCGCGCCCTCGGACTCTACCCAGACGCCCGTATATGGATCTGTCGCGGGCGAGGCGGGACTCCATCCGCCAGAAGTGATCGAGATGAGGTCGGGAAGGACAGCGCCGGCACCGAGCGAGCCGTCGGCTCCGAGGTCGGTCCGCCTGACGCGAGCATCATTGGCGAGGTCAAAATAGGTACGCTTGGTGGTTCCGAGCGTTGTCGTAGCAATAGCCAGAAGAGGTACCGCGGCGACAACAAGATGGGGCAAGCGCCCCTTCACCTCGTCGCTCCGACGGATGCGACGTCGATGCCGAGACGCTCGATTCGATACCGAAGCG
>CALFMQ010000441.1 GCA_937879825.1 uncultured Phycisphaerales bacterium | reverse complement strand
TGTGCGGGCACGACTGGTGCTCGGTGCGCATCTCCAAGGAGATCCAGGAGTTCGCGTCGGGCAAGGCGGACGGTTTCGAGCGCGGCAAGCCGATCAAGAGCGATGCGCTGACGCCGGAGCAGCAGGAGATCCTGCGCCAGCGCGGCGTGCTCTCGCCCGAGGAGATCCACAAACTCGCGAGCAAGACGAAGAAGGCGGTTGCGAAGAACGGCGACTCAGAGAACCCCGGAAAGGCGTCCTGCCATTCGGATTATGTGAGCCCGGAGGAGGCCCAGCGGATTCAGGAGTCGAAGCTGGTGCAGCTGAACACGGCCCCGGCGCACAACATCCCGAGCGGGGACCGGGTGGTGTGAGACGGCTCAGCGGGTCGGCTTGTCGGTGACCTCACCGATGGGGATCGGGGGAGGACACAATTTGGCGCTTGACACGGCACTTACACTGTCATCACCTCGGTCCTTCCGGAGCCCCTCGATGACGACCCGCCTTGTCTCCATGCTGCTCGGACTTCTGGCGTTCGCGCTGCTCGCCCCCGTCGCCTCGGCGCAGTCTGCGAGCGAGAAGCGGGCCGTCGCCGATACCGTCGCCATCCAACTGCGTGACGCGTGGGAGGCGCTGGGGGAATCGGGCGACTTCGAGAAGGCGCAGGCGGAGTTCTCGCGCATCTTCGACTCGGCCATCGCGTACGCGGGCGACGATCAGCCGGATCTGTTCGAGGACGCGGCGTTCGCGGTGCGCCTGACGCGGCAACTCCCGGCTGCGGACAAGAGTAAGGCGGTGGAGCGACTTGGGTATCTGCGCGACAACGACACGCTGGCGCGGACGCTCGCGTTCCTTGTTGATGAGAAGGCGGACAACCTCGCCGGTGTCTACAACACGCTCGACACGCTCCGCGCGGCGCAGGGCAAGGATGACCGACTCAACGAGTTCGCGACGCTGACGGCCGCGGTCTGCGTGGTCCACGACCTGCCGCTCGTGCGACAGATCAACGAGAACCAGGTGACGAGCGAGTCGCCCGAGAAGATCTGGAAGTTCTACGCTGACAATGAACGGAAGATGTATTACGGCCTCAAGGGCGTGCCGGGCGAGCTGCTTGTGTTCGTCGTTGATAACCCGGCGACGCTCAACGAGATCAACTGGGCGCTGTCGAACTACGCGGGCAACCGGGCGATCGGCAAGCAGTTCTTCAACATCGCCTACGACTACGAGCACTTCCTGCACAACAAGAAGAAAAAGGTCACCGAACTCGGGTTCAACCTGCCCAACATCAAGAAGTACGGCGGCGTTTGCGCCGATCAGGCGTACTTCGCCGTGACGGTCGGTAAGTCGATCGGCGTGCCGGCGGTGTACACGACCGGGCGCGGCGGGCAGGTCGGGCACGCCTGGGTCGGCTATCTGGAAAAGCAGGGTCGGACGGCCGCGTGGAACTTCGATGAGGGGCGCTACGAGGAGTACCAGGGTGTCCGCGGCAACACGGAGGACCCGCAGCGCAAGGGCATGATCTCCGACTCCGATGTCTCGGTGCTGGCGGAGATGATCGGTGCGTCGCCGCGCGATGTGCGACGGGCGTCGGCGTTCCTCGACGCGGCGGAGCGGATGGCGCGGCTCGACCGCGCGGACTCGTATCCGCCGCCGGCGCCGGCGGGGCTTGATGAACTGAAACCGCGCGGAGCGACGATCGGCGATCAGTTGAGTCTCATCGAGCAGTCGCTGCGGCTGTGCCCGGGATACACGAACTCGTGGCATCGCGTCGCGGATCTAGCGCGGGGGCGCCGCCTGTCGCTCGACGACAAGCAGCGATGGGCTGAGGTGCTCGACCGCCTGTGCAAGAACCGCTACCCGGACTTCACGGTGGACATTCTCTCGCCCATGATCGACACGATCGAGGATGTCAAAGACCGCGACACCTTCTGGGAGCGTCTGGGCAAGACCTGCGGCAAGCGCAAGGACCTCGTCGCCTACTGCAAGATCGAGCAGGGAAAGATGTGGGAGAAAGCGGGCGAGAAGGGCAAGGCGTACGATTGCTACAAGGCGGTGATCGACGAGTTCATTAACGACGGGCCGTTCGCGCTGGAGGCACTGCAGCGCGCCGAGAGCATGCTCGAGGACGCGAAGCGCGGCGATGTGCTGCTGGAACTCTACGCGCACGCGTATTCGCGGACGACCAAGCCGGACTTCGCGGCGGTGTTCGCGACGCAGAGCAACTGGTTCAAGATCGGCAATCGGTATGTGTACTGGCTCGAGCGGGCGAGCGACCGGCGCGCCCAGAACATCAAGAGCCAGTTGGACGAGATCCGCAACGCGAAGTGAGCCGGCTCACCCGCCGATGCGCGGCTGGCCGTCGGTGTAGGAATGATCCGTCTGAGGCGTGGTTCGCGGCTGCCAGTCGATCTTGCCGGCGCCGAGGAGCGTCCCGGTGGCGAAGGCGAGGTCGATCTGCGCGATCTGGTAGTCGGCGAGGGCTGAAATCTCGGCGCTCTGCGCCTGGGCGAGCGATGCGGCGGCGTCGAGCACATCGGTGCTGGTGCGCCGACCGAGTTCGAACTGGCGCTGTTCGGCGGCGTACTGGCGCGTCTGGAGGATGACGCTCTGGCGTGCCGCGATGATGCGCTGCCAGGTGGTTTCGAGTTGATCGGCGGCGTTGAGGACTTCCTGCGTGATGGCCATCTTGCGCGCCTCGCGCGTGGAGAGGCGCTGGAGGCGGCGCAGGATCGCCTGGTGGTAGCGCGAGTGGGCGGCGTGATTGCCGATCGGCGTCTCGAATGTCAACCCGAGCGACCAGTCTTCGAAGTTGTTCTCGCGGAGCACGCCCATCGAACTCGTGAACGAGTCGCCCAGGCCGTTGACGCGGTAGGTGTAATCGAGCGCGGCCGAGGGGAGCATCTGGTTGCGTGAGAAGTCGATGGTCGAGGCGTCCTGGGCGAGTTGGAGTTCGAGTTCGAGCATCTCGGAGCGGTAGGCCAGCGCATCGGAGACCAGCGCTTCGCGGTTGAGTTCGAAGAACATCGGGTCGGGATCGGTCATCGGGAGGAGTTCGATCTCGGTCGCCGGGCCGAGTGAGTCGGCGTTCATGATGCGCTTGAGGTCGCGCTGGCGGGCGCGGACATCGTTTGCTGCGATGATGATGCCCTCGATTCGGTCGGCGAGCCCCGCCTCGGCGCGGATGAGTTCGACATCCGCCTCGGCGCCCGCCTCGTGGCGGCGCTCGACGCGGTCCAGCTGCGCTTTGGCGAGGTCGTACTGCTCCTTGCGGACCAGCAGCAGCCGGCGGGCGGCGTACAGGCGCCAGTAGGCGCGGTCGGCGTCGGCGACGGCGCGGATGACCTCGAGTTTGGTGCGCGCCTCTGTGATCTGCGCGCCGAGGGCGGCGATGCGGATGGGATGGATGTTGGCGCGGCGGCCGGCGTTGCGCAGGAGCGGCTGGGAGATCGAGAACTGCAGATCGCTCGTAAAGGAAGGATTGAGCGTCGAGAACACATTGTCGGTCTCGGAGCGGTTGATCGGGAGCGACGCGGAGATGCTCCCGCCGGTCCGGAGCGGGATGGAAATCTCGGGCGTGATGTTGAGCGTGTTGAACTGGCTGCCCGAGAGCGTGGAGTCGGTGGGCTGATCGAAGTCGGAGTAGCGCGCGGTCGTGCGGAAGACCGACTCGAAACGCGCCTCCTCGGCGCTGACATCGAGCGCCGCGATCGAGGGGTCGACGAGCACGGTTTGGAGATCGAGGTTGTTCTCGAGCGTCCACGCGCGGGTCTGTTCGAGCGACAGCTCGTAGCGGTCGAGCCCGGCGAAGGGGTCGGGCGGCGGCTGGCTCGTGTCCACATCCGTCGGCGGCGTGCTGGCCTCGCCCTGGGCGTAGCGCGACATGTCCATGTTGTCGATCGAGCGCAGGCGGCTCAGCGGGTAGCGGGTGCCCAGTTCGTCGGGGTCGGTCGCGAAGGGCGAGCGGACGCACCCGGCGCAGAGCGCCAGCGCCGAGAGGGAGAGAACCAGTCGGAGACGGTCATTCATGTCGCAGGGCCTCGATGGGGTCGAGTCGTGATGCCTTGATCGCGGGCCACATACCGAAGATGAGCCCGACCGCGGTGGAGAAGCCGAACGCGAGCACCACGGCCCATGTCGGGATGACCGCCGGCGGGAAGCCCTCGGGCATCGCCTGATTGATGAGCAGCGCCAGCGCCTGGCCCATCACCAGCCCGATGTATCCGCCGACGAGGCAGAGCGTGACGGCCTCGGTGAGGAACTGCAGCAAGATCACCGCGGGACGGGCGCCGACCGCCTTGCGGAGCCCGATCTCGCGTGTGCGCTCGGACACGGACACCAGCATGATGTTCATGATGCCCACGCCGCCGACGAGCAGCGAGATTCCCACGATGCCGCCCGCCACGGCTGTGAGGACGGACGCGATTTTCTTGAACTGGTCGATGAACTGCTGGGCCACGCCGATCGAGAAGGTGTCCTCGTCCTCGGGCTGCAGCCCGCGCATCGTTCGGAGCACATGCCTGATCTGCGGCACGACCTCGTCGGCGTCCTCCGGATTTCGGAGCTGCGCTAATGCGTAGTTGATCCACCCGAATGGGTTGAGGCGTTTCGCGACGGAGAACGGGACAAAGACCTCGGTCCGGGTATCGTTGCCGCCGAACATCGCCGAGAGGTCTTTCGTCTCGACGATGCCCACGATCTCGAAGCGCCGGTCGGAGATGTAGATGATGTCGCCCACGGGGTCGCGGTCGAGTTCGAGTTCGACGATCGCCTGCTCGTTGATGAGGCAGACCTGGCGTCCCTCGTCCTCGTCGATGGTCGAGAACGGGCGCCCGCGGATGACGTATCGATTCTCGATCTCGTGCCACTGCGGCCAGATGCCCATCGCGGGCACGCCGTCGCGGATAACATCGCCCGATCGCACCGGGTACCCGCCCCACCAGATGGGCGTGATGCGCTCGATCGACTCGCAGTTGTCGGCGATGGCGCGGACCTCGGTGAGATCGAGTTGCACATCGCGCCACGACACCTTGCCGCGCATCGACTCGGGGCGTTCGCCGTCAACGAACACCATTTTTGCGCCGAACGTCGAGAACTCATCGAGCACGAACTGCTTCATGCCGTTGAGCCCGGCGATCACAGCGGTGACCGCGGCCACACCGATGATGATTCCCAGCGCCGTGAGGAACGAGCGGAGCTTGTTGGCCCACACTTGCGAGAGCGCCATGAGCACGGTCTGGAAGATGACGCGGAGGATGGTCACGCGGCGCCCCCGTTCCGCGACGCGATCGTCGAGCCCGACCCCGAGAGCGCCATCGCGGCGCGCTCCGCCCAGGCGCGGTGGGTCGGGTCGTCCTTCGTCGGCAGATCGGAGTGGATCTTGCCGTCCTTGAGACGCACGATGCGCTGGGCGTGGCCCGCGATGTCCTCCTCGTGCGTGACGATGATGATCGTCTGGCCCTCCTCATGGAGTTGATGGAAGAGCTCGATGATCTCCTCGCTCGTCTGCGAGTCGAGGTTTCCCGTCGGTTCGTCGGCCAGGATGATGCTCGGCGCATTGACAAGCGCCCGCGCGATGGCGACGCGCTGGCGCTGGCCGCCCGACAACTGGTTGGGCTTGTGGCGCATGCGTCCTTCCAGCCCGACGCGCTCGAGCGCCTTGCGGGCGGCGCGGGTCGGGTTGCGCCATCCGGTGCGCGAATAGAGCAGCGGGAGCGTCACGTTCTTGAGCGCGCTGGCGCGGGGCAGGAGTTCGAACGACTGGAAGACGAAGCCGATCTCCTTGTTGCGCACGGCGGCGAGTTCGGCGGCACCCATCTTGTGCGTCGCTTTGCCCGAGAGCAGGTACGCGCCGGCGGTCGGACGGTCCAGGCACCCGATGATGTTCATCAGCGTCGATTTGCCCGAGCCCGACGGCCCCATGATCGCGACGAACTCGTTGCGTTGAATCGCCAGGTCCACGCCCGCCAGCGCGTGCACGCGCTCGCTCCCCATCTTGTACACCTTGGTCAAGCCCTTCACGACGATTGACACGGGAGCCGGCTCCTGTTGCGGGATTACGACTCCGACGACGAAGTCTCGTCGTCACTGGCCACGGTCTCGGCGGACGCCGGCTTCGCCTGATCATCTTCGATCTTCTCGAGGCGGATCGCGTCGTTGTTCCCGAGCGACTGCAGCGCCCGGAACGGGCCCGACACGACTTTTTGCCCGGCGATGAGTCCCTTGGTGATCGCCGTCTGGTTGAGGTCCGACGCGCCGATGTGCACCGGCGTGAGTTTCGCCTTGCCGTCCTCCATCAGGAATACGCAGCGCGCGAAGGTCTTCTTGCGTTCTTCGGGCGTGAGCAGGTTGCGCACCTCGAGCGGCAGTTCCTCGACGCGCTTGTCCACGACCGACTGGCTGGGCACGATCACCGCGTTCGCCAGCGTCTCGATCTCGATGTCCACGTTCGCGGTGAGCCCGGCGAACATCTGCTCGCCCTCTACGAGTTGCAGCGCTGTCTCGACATCGAAGTACACCGTGTTGTCCGTGTACCGGCGCGTCTCGAGGCCGACCTTCTTCACGACGCCCTGGAACTCGCGGTCGCCGAAGCCGTTGATGTACACCCGCGCTTCCTGGCCCGGATGAATCTTGGGGATGTCGGGCTCGTTGACGCGCGTCTCGACGAGCATCTCGGAGAGGTCGGCCACCTTCATGATGACGGTGCCGGGGTTGTTCATCGTGCCGGTGACGACGAGTTCGCCGACTTCTGCGTTAAGCGCCGTCACGATGCCGTCGATCGGCGTCTTGATGATCGCGTAGCGGAGGTTCTCGCGGGAGCGATCGAGGTTGGCCTCGGCGAGCTTGACGCGCGCCTGTGCCGCGTCCACATTCCGGCGCATCGAGTCGAGGTTTGTCTGGGCGGCCTCGTACCCGGCGCGCTGGCGCTCGTAGTCGGCGTAAGCCGCGTCGAGTTCGGTCTCGGTGTTGTCGCCCGTCTCTCGGAGCCCGCGCTGGCGCTTCCACTCGCGCTCGGCCGCCTCGAAGGAGGCCTTGGTGCCCGCGATCCGCGCCTCTTCGGCGGCCAGCGCCGACCGGTTCGCCTCGTACCCCGCCTGCTCGGCCAGCAGCTGCGCCTCGCCCGCTGCGACCTCGGCCTCGAGGTCCTTGGAGTCCAGTCGGATCACGACATCGCCCGCGCGTACCGTGTCGCCCTCCTCGAAGGGCAGTTCCTGGATGGTCGCCGAGACTCGGGCCGAGAGTTCGATCTCGGACTTGGCCTTGACGGTGCCCGGCGCGTTGATCGTGCGGACGATGTCGCCCGTGACGGTCTCCTCGACGAACACGATGGTGCCGGAGTTCCCGCCCTGGCTCTTGATCGCTTCCTGAATGCGTGGCCAGAGGAGGATGCCCGCGCCGCCCACGATGATGAGCATCGCGAACCCAAGGCCGACGAGCCACTTGACGACTTTCCAGAATGACCGCACGCGCATCTCCGTGGGCTTGTTGGGTCGGGACAATCACTCGCAGGGAGTCTTGGTACTACCGGCGTCGGAGGCGGAAGGTTCCCTGTCTCGTCGTAGGAGTTGGGGGAATGACAGGGATACAGTAGCCGAGCGTAGCGATCGGCACATCAAGGAATGCGCCGCCCCCGCCCCGTTGTCCCCCCTGTCCCGTCCCCGCCCGTATCCTTGGCATTGCGAAGGCGGTTCTTTCAGGAGTTGTTCGCCGCCGTGGCACGCCGGATTCTCCACGACGAGTATTTCAATAAGGCCAAGGCCGAGGGGTACGCCGCGCGCTCCGCGTACAAGTTGTTGCAAATCAACGAGTCGCGACGCATCCTCAAGAAGGGCGACACCTTGTTGGACCTCGGGTGTGCGCCGGGCTCCTGGATGCAGGCGGCCTCGGAGATCGTCGGCCCCAAGGGGCGCATCGTCGGCATCGA
>CALFMQ010000440.1 GCA_937879825.1 uncultured Phycisphaerales bacterium | reverse complement strand
CGGCCCCGGACCGAGCCGGGCATGGAGCATCTTTTTCTGGCCGCTGAGCGCCGTGATGTTCGTGATCGTTACGGCGTGCGCACAAGTCGGTTGGCGGGCGAGGCTGCGGAGACTTCATCCTCAGATTCGTTCGACCATGATCAACCACAATCGGTGCCCCACATGCGGCTACCTGCTGACAACACTCCAGCCCGACGAAGACGGTTGCACTGTTTGCCCGGAGTGCGGCGCGGCGTGGCGGTTGAAAGACGCGTCGGCGTAGCGCTCATGCCCCGTGGATGATGTCGCCTTCGCAGATGACGACCTCGACCGGGTTGCCGCCGAACTGGTAGGCGAGTTGGCGCTCGTCGCGGTGGCGGAGGAGGATGAGGTCGGCGCGCTTGCCCTCGGCGATCATGCCGCGGTCGTGCAGCCCGAGCAGTGCGGCGCCGTTGACGGTTGATGCGACGATGGCCTCGGGGATGGTCAGGCCGCAGAAACGGGTGGCCAGCGCGATGGCCATGGGCATGGAGAGCGTGGGGGCGGAGCCGGGGTTGAAGTTGGTGGCGAGGGCGAGCGCGCCGCCGGCATCGATGAAGGCGCGTCCGTCGGCGTAGCGCTGATCGGTGTGGAAGCCGGATGCGGGGAGGATGACGCCCATGGTGGCGGACTTGGCGACGCGCTCGAGTTCCTCGGGTGAGGTGGCTTCGAGGTGATCGACGGAGAGCGCGCCGTGCTCGATCGCCCAGCGGGTCATGCCGAGTTCGTTGAACTGATCGGTGTGCACGCGGAAGGGGTGGCCGAGGCGGATCGCTTCTTCGAAGAGCCGCGCGCAGTCCTCGAAGGACCACGCGCTCTGCTCGCAGTAGGCGTCGATGGCGACATACGGGAACGAGGCGTGGACCGATTGGAGCGTCTCGTGGATCGTGCGCTCGTCGAAGTCGTCCTGGGCCGGGTCCATGGCGTGGCCGATGCAGGCGGTGGGCACGACGGTGCCGGGCCACGACTTGGCGGCCTCTTCGATCGACCGGAGCATCTTGATCTCGCTTTGGGTCGTGAGGCCGTACCCGGATTTCACTTCGACGGTCGTGGTGCCCTCGCGCATCATGGCGTCGAGTCGGCGTTTGAGGAGCAGGACAAGTTGCTGCTGCATCGCCTCGCGGGTGGCGCGGACGGTGGACATGATGCCGCCGCCGGCTTCGAGGATTTCGAGATAGGTCGCGCCGGCGAGTTTCTTCTCCCATTCGTCGAGGCGGTCGCCGGCGAAGCAGGCGTGGGTGTGGGGATCGACGAATGCGGGCATGAGCACGCGCCCGTCGGCGTCGATGCCGTCCTCGACATCGCCCTGATAGGAGCCCGCCTCGCCGACATGGGTGATGCGTCCGCTCTCGATGAAGACCTCGCCCGACGGGATGATCTCGAGGCGCGACATCGCCTTGCCCCGGCGGGGGTAGGGAGGGTTGTGACCCATGCCCAGGGTCAGCACGCGCGCATTGGTGACGAGGAGCCCCATCAACCCCGCTCCGAGAAGGCCGACACGAAGTGAAGGAACAGCATCGCTGCCACGCGGGCCGTCCGTCCTTCATCATCGTGCGGCGGGGATAGCTCCATCAGATCAAAGTGGCGGACCTCGCGGCAGCGCCCCGCTAACTCCGCGATCTGCGCCACAATCGGCAGACTCAACCCCATCGGACACGGCGCACTCACACCCGGCGCGACCGAGGCGTCGAGGCAGTCCAGATCGATGGAAACGAAGCCGAGCGTCGGGGCGCCGGTATGCGACGGGCTGAACGCGTGCGCGAAGGCGCGTTGTGGGGAATACGCGCCGGTTGTGATGTCATCGCCCGGCACAATCGTCACACCCTGACTGCGCGCGTACTCGCAGTGATCGGGCGCGTTCACGAAGCGCCCGGTGCCCAGCTCGACGAACCGGCGCGGGTCGAGGTGGCCGCCCTCGATGAGACAGCGGTAGGGCATCCCGGAGCCGGGGGTCTCTCGGACATCGAGGTGGGGATCGACATTGATGCCGCCGAGTTTCGCATCGAAACTCTGCGAGAGCGCCCGGACGGTCGGGAAGGTGAGGTCGTGCCCGCCTCCGATGCACACGACGATCATGCCCGCGTCGTGGAGCGCGCGGGCGGCCTCGGTGACCCGGTCGTGGGTTTGCCTGAGCGAGTCGGCGTTGCAACCGGGGGCGGGTGTGATGTCGCCCGCGTCGAAGATCGGCGCATCGATCGGCGCACGCCGCTTGGCGTCGTGCGCGACGCCGAACCTGGCCAGCGCGGCGCGGAAGGCGCGCGGCCCTTCGGCCGCACCGGGGCGCCCGTTGTTGAGCGAGACCCCGAGGTCGTCGGGGAGCCCGAGCAGCGCGAGGCGGCAGTCGGCCGCGTGATCGGAGCGGATCGAGGCGGCGAGGCGTCCGGGCGCGATGTCGGGCCAGTGCGGCTTGGCCGTGAACGGGACTTCCATGGGCGCACTTTAGCGGGGGTGCGGTGAGCGCATGAAAAAGGGTCGGGCACAAAGCCCGACCCTTTGGTCATTTGCGGATGTGAGTCAGGTCAGACTCAGCAGGAGGTGCCGAAGGCGGCGAGCACGACATTGAGGTCGTCAACGTCGACGATGCCGTCGTTGTTGGCGATGTCACGGGGGTCGCCCATGCCGACATTGTTGCCGAAGGCGGAGAGGATCTGGTTGAGGTCGTCAACGTCGATCGCGCCGGAGTTGTTGATATCGCCGAGGCAGCCGGGCGTCGGGGCCGAGGGGCCCTGCGTCGCGCCGGGGAGCGTGTCGGGGCGGCCCGAGATAGCGCGGAAGAGGCCGACGGTGGCGTCGACATTCGCCGGGGGCTGATCGGCATCGAAGCGGAAGTTGTACATGGTGCCCCAGCGGACGGGGTTGGTGGTCGTGGCCCAGCGGATCTCGCCGCCGGAGACGACGCCGTTCCACTGCGCGTTGTCGATGACAGGCCCGTTGATGTACGCGCGCGGCTCGGTGTGGGCGGGTGCATGGAAGCCGATGTTGGTGATGTTCACGCCCGCGGGGACGGGGATGGCGAACTCGTCGATCTGGCGGTCCATATCGACGTTCATAATGGCGTACTCGTAGTGCCAGGTGCCGTCGCCGTTATCGGTGACCTTGTAGGCCATGACGCAGCGTCCGTCGGGCGAAGTGCCCTCGACGACGGGGATCTGCTGGGCGACGATGGTCTGGGAGGCGCCGGTCCAGGCGTCGATCGCGAAGCCCCAGGTGGGCATCACATTGAAGTTGCTCTGCGTGAAGGAGTAGTTGCCGGTGCCGCTGCGAACGGGCGTGCACGGCTTCCACGCGGCGCTGTTCATGTGATTGCGGTCCTGGAAGTGGACGTAGTAACCCTCGAAGAAGTAGTCGGCGTTGGGGTTGAGGGCGGGGTCCATGTCGGCGTCTTCGACGCGGAGGCGGCGGGTGTTGTTGCCGGGCAGGCCGCCGGTGTTGAACATGCTGGTGGTGTAGTTGAACGCGCCGGTCCAGGGGTTGACCTCGAAGCGCGGGCCGAGGCCCCCGGCGTTGAGACTGGCCGAGTAGGTATCGGTGCAGCCCTGACCCAGGTAATCGCCGACGCCGTGGCCTGACTCGAAGACGCAGTTGGGCAGGCCGGGGTCGTCGCACTGGAGGTCGGCCAGCGCGAAGAAGCCGTGCTTGAGCCACGAGACGCCGATCTGCTCGAAGCGGTCGTTATCGAGGCGGTACATGTTCATCCCGATGACGGGGTGCTGGGGGTCCGGGTTCTGCATCCAGGGGAGGTCGGAGTCGCCGATGTTCCACGAGGTCGTGGCGAGGGCGAGGGCGCGGACGCTGCCCGAGGTTCCGAACTGGCTCAAGCTGTACAACTCGCAGAGCACAACGTCGGGGAGCGCCATCGTCGCGGTCGTCGAGGCGAGCAGGACGAGCGAGCCGGCGGTGAGTTTGGTGCGCGAAAGATTGGCCATCAGTGAGTTCTCCTCTGCGATTAACTGGGAAAGATCGATCGATGCTCGGGCGTCATGACACGAGCTGCAGGTTCGCCCGACTACTGAACTTGGACACGCCCCGCGGATGTTCCGGAACCGCGGGACCCGGTGTGTAAAAACATACCTCTTGCGAGGACTCCGGGGGAGGTCTATCCGTCCGGCGGGCCGAAAGAGGTCCGTCGGATGATGAAAAAACGCCCACCGAATGCGGTGGGCGCTGTATTTGCTAGGAATATGTCAGGGTACGATCGGCCGCTCAGCAGGAGGTGCCGAAGGCGGCGAGCACGACATTGAGGTCGTCAACGTCGACGATGCCGTCGTTGTTGGCGATGTCACGGGGGTCGCCCATGCCGACATTGTTGCCGAAGGCGGAGAGGATCTGGTTGAGGTCGTCAACGTCGATCGCGCCGGAGTTGTTGATATCGCCGAGGCAGCCGGGCGTCGGGGCCGAGGGGCCCTGCGTCGCGCCGGGGAGCGTGTCGGGGCGGCCCGAGATAGCGCGGAAGAGGCCGACGGTGGCGTCGACATTCGCCGGGGGCTGATCGGCATCGAAGCGGAAGTTGTACATGGTGCCCCAGCGGACGGGGTTGGTGGTCGTGGCCCAGCGGATCTCGCCGCCGGAGACGACGCCGTTCCACTGCGCGTTGTCGATGTTGGGGCCGCCGACCCACGCGCGCGGCTCGGTGTGAGCCGGGGCATGGAAGCCGATGTTGGTGATGTTCACGCCGGCGGGAACGGGGACGGCGAACTCATCGACCTGACGGTCCATATCGACATTGAGCAGGGCGTACTCGTAGTGCCAGGTGCCGTTGCCGTTGTCGGTGACCTTGTAGGCCAGGATGCAGCGGCCGTCGGGCGACACGAACTCGACGACGGGGACCTGCTCCGCGACGACGGTCTGCGAGGCACCGCTCCATGCATCGATCGCGAAGCCCCATGTCGGTTGCGTGCTTGAGCCGGACTGCGTGAAGGTGTAGTTGCCGGAGCCGCTGCGAACAGGCACACAGGTTTTCCACGCGGCGCTATTCATGTGATTGATGTCGTCGAAGTGGACGTAGTAGCCCTGGAAGTAATAGGTGGCGCCGGGGTTGAGCGTGGGGTTCATGTCCGCATCTTCGACGCGGACCTGCTGCTTCGTACTGGCGGGGTATCCGACGCCGGTGTTCATGATGCTGGTGGTGTAGTTGAACGCGCCGGTCCAGGGGTTGATCTCGAAGCGCGGGCCGAGGCCGGAGTCATTGAGGCTGGCGCTGTATGTGTCGGTGCAGCCCTGACCGAGCCAGCTGCCGCCGGAGTGCCCGGGCTCAAAGACGCAGTTGGGGAGGTTGGGGAGATCGCACTGGAGATTGGAGAGGGCAAAGAAGCCGTGCTTGACCCACGAGGTGCCGAGCATCTCGAAGCGGTCGTTCTTGAGGCGATACATATTCATCGCGATGAAGGGGTGGTTGGGATTCGGGTTCTGGCGCCACTCGAAGTCGGCGTTGCCGATGTTCCACGAAGTGGTCGCGACGGACATGCCGCGGACTGTGCCGTCAACGCTCGCTTGGGAGTATCCATATAACTGGCACAGCACGACATCGGGGTTCGCCGCCATGGCGGACGCACCGGCGCTGAGCATGAGACCGGACGCCGCCAGCACAATCTGCTTCTTCATCGTTGTCACCTCTCCGTGGCCGACGGTTGGACAAGAACAGCCGGCGCGCTTGTTGACTCTCTAATCGAAAACCTGATGGACACCGCGGACCCTTGCGCTACTCCGGACCAGCGGCCCGGGAGGGCGTTTTCCGCGCCATTGGTACGGTACACCGGGGAAAGTGGGAAGTCCCTTTGGATGTAAAAAAATCCAGAATCTGGCCGGCCGTCCTCATCCACCGACTCATGCCAAACCGAATCCGACCGGGCTCAGCAGGCGTCACCCCAGTGTCCGAGAACCACATTGAGATCGTCGACATCGACGAAGCCGTCGTCGTGGGCCAGGTCCGCGGGCGAGCCCTGCCCAACTTCGGTCCCGAAGACCGACAGGAGCGCGTTGAGGTCGTCGACATCGACACCACCATCGGGAACGCCGCCCGGTCCGGAGACATCGCCGGTGCAGACAGGGGGAAGACCCGAAGGGCCCTGGGCGATCGCGGGGAGTTCGTCGGGGCGGCCGGCGATCGGGCGGAAGAGGCCGATGGTCGTGCTTGCAGCGGCAGGGGGCGCATCCGCATCAAACGCGAAGTTGAAGAGCATCCCCCACCGGAGCGGGTTGGTTGTTGTCGACCAACGTACGTCGTCGCCCGAAACGACCGGGGACCACGGCGTGTTGTCGATGGCCGGGCCGCCGACCCACGCGAACGGTTCGGTGTGCGCCGGTGCACGGAACTGGATGTTGGATATGGCGACGCCGGTTGACACGGGAACCGCGAACTCGTCGATCTGCCGGTCCATGTCGATGTTGAGCAGCGCGTATTCGTAGTGCCATGTGCCGTCGCCGTTGTCGGTCACTTTGTACGCCAGGATGGAGCGTCCGTCTGGCGAGACGCCTTCCACAACCGGCACCTGTTCCGCGACGACGGTTTGTGCCGCGCCGGGCCACGCATCTAGCGCGTTGCCCCAAGTCGGCATCGTGCTCGAGCCGCTCTGGGTGAAGACGAAGTTGCTTCCCACGGCCACGGGTGTGCA
>CALFMQ010000439.1 GCA_937879825.1 uncultured Phycisphaerales bacterium | reverse complement strand
ATCGAGGAGACGCTGGCGAGCCGCGCGGCGTTCACGGCGCGGGCGAAAGCGTTGATCGAGAAGCGGGAGCGCGAGGGGGGGCTCAGCGAGTCGGACGGGGAGGCGCTGATCGCGGAGGGGGTGGAGAAGATCTTCAAGTGGACGGGCGAGGCGCTGGCGTTTGACCTGTACGAGCACCTGTGCGCCTCGGGCTTCAAGATTGCTGCGGACATCGTGTGCTTCAAGGCGCACCATCTGAACCATCTGACGCCGAATACCTTCTGCATCGATCTGTATTCGACGGCGATGAAGTTCTGCATGGGCGAGATGGACGAGGCGCACTTCATCGAGCGTGCGCGGCATGCGCTGGGGCATGTTCTCCGGCGGGGCGACCGGGACTTTGTGCGGCTTCACTTCAAGCACCTGACGCGCGCGGAGATCGCCGGATTCGAGCCGGGTGTGCCGGCGCCGGACGCGATCGATCGGCTCGCTTGGGGCTTGGCGGAACAGTTCCGGGGTGAGGCGTTCCGGTTGAGCGCGCTCTCGCATTCGGGGTTCAAGGACCTGACGGAGGGGCCGCCGGCGGGGGTTCCGGTGCTGTTGCGGCAGGATGCGTACAAGGCGCTACGCGAGGCGGTGAACTTCACGGAGAAGGATGGGAGGCGGATCGCTTCGACGCATACGGCGCGGTTCGGCGAGATCGAGCAGCGGTTCTACGCGGTGACGGCGGCGGGGCGGGCGCTGTACGACGAGTGCCTGCTAGCGGCGGAGCGGGACGCGGACCCGGAACTGGCGCGGAAGGACTTCGAGGCGTACGAGCGCGCGTACGGGCGGCACTTTGCGCGGTTCCCCAGGACGCTGGGCGAGCTGGTGGACGCGGGTTTGGTGCACGCGCGATACGAGGCGACGGAGAAGGGGATCGCGCAGCGCGGGACGATCGAGACGACGGACCTGCGGGAGTTGCGGCGATTGGGGTATGTGGAGATGGAGGGGCTGCGCTACGAGGACTTCCTGCCGGTGAGCGCGGCGGGGATCTTTGCTTCGAACCTGAGCCAGTACGGGACGCAATCGACGGCGCGGGAGCGGCGCGGGTACACGCAGCAAGAACTGGAGGCGATTCTGGGGCGGGAGATCATCGACGCGGAGGTGGTGTATCGGGGGTTGTCGGCGGCTTCGGTGCTCGAGGCGTTTGGAGCGTTGGGGCTGCTCGGGCGGATGGACGGGGCGTGGCGGGCGGCGCTGGAGGCGGATGCCGGGCGGTTGCCGGCCGGGGCTGCGGAAGGGTTCGCGGAGCGCTCGGCGGCGGCTGCGAGCGGGGCGGCGCGGGGCGGGGGCAGTGGTTTGCGCGGATAGATTGGTCCGAGAAATGGGGGAAATGGCGGAGTGGCGGGGTGAAACTCCCGATTTGGGATAGGAAGGATGGGGGGTTTTTCGTAGGATGTGGGTGTGGAGGGGGCCCGAGTCGGGGGATGGAAGAAGGGAGGCCAGTGATGGCCGCCGAGACCGCTGTTCATGACACAACTGATCTGATCGCGTTGCACCCGTCGCACGAGGCGCCGGTTGAGGAGTGGTGCGCGTGGGTTGATGAGGTGTATGCGCATTCGGGCGGGGATGCGAAGAAGATTCCGTGGGCTTCGGAGCGGGCGAATCCGGCGCTGATCGCGTGGTTGAATCGCGTGGCGCCGGAGCACATTCGTCCGGGTTCGCGTGCTGCGGTTGTGGGGTGCGGACTGGGGCGGGATGCGTGCGCGCTGCTGGACCGGGGGTACGAGGTGACGGCGTTTGATCGTTCGGCGAGCGCGGTGGAACTGGCGCGGTCGCTACATCGCGGGCACGAGGAGTGCTTTGTGGTTGCGGATGCTGTCGATCCGCCGACACGGATGCACCATCGGTATGACCTGGTGGTGGAGGTTCACACGTTGCAGGCGCTGCCGCCGGAGAATCGGGTGGCGCTGGCGCGTGGGATGTCTCGGTTGCTCTCGCCGCGCGGGATTTTGATCGCGGTGGCGCGTGGTCGGGAGTCGGGGAGCCCGATCGGGGCGTTCCGCGAGCCGCCGTATCCGCTGACGAAGGATGAGTTGATCTCGACGATGGCGGAGGCGGGGCTCGTTCCGATGGGGGGCGCGGGGGGCGTGGATGAGTTTCTGGACGAGAATGTGCCCCCCGTTCGGCGTTTGCGTGGGGCTTTTGTCCGCGGGTGAGCGGGGCATCGGCAACCATCTAATCAGGGGCTGCGAATAGGGTTATGGTGGGCGTTGCCCTATATTTGTCCGGCCGCGCCCGCATTCTCAGACTCAGGAGTTGATTCCATGCGCCAGCCCGTTTCCCGTCGTTCCGGCTTCACATTGGTCGAGTTGCTTGTTGTGGTGGCGATCATTGTGCTCCTGATCGGGCTGTTGGTGCCGGCGGCGTCGAGCGCTCGGAACTCGGCGCGGCGGGCGAAGACGACGGCGACGATGACGGGGATCAAGAACGCGGTTTTCAGTTTCAAGACGGCGAACGACCGGATGCCGGGCGTGTTCACGCAGGACGAGCTGGGATCGTCGGCGAACGCGACCATGGGCCTGACCGCGATGGAGAATGCGCTGCTGGAACTGAGCGGTGGCGTGATCGACGAGATGGATTACACGGGCGGCCCGACGCAGATCAAGCTGGTGCTGAACAGCGGCAAGCCCGGCGCGCGGGACACCGAGGTGTATGTGGATACGGCGGAGGTGGGGATTCAGGGCGGCCCGGAGTACTACACCTCGACGGACTCGGAGTTCGCCGTTGCGGCTGGCCAGACCTGGTCGCCCGAGGAGGGGACGACGGAGATGCCGGACCTGATCGACCCGTGGGGGAGCCCAATCATGATGTGGGCGCGGAACGATCTGGCGGGGACGATCAACCCGTGCGCGGACGGCGGCGATGACTTTGCGCGGATCGCGACCTCGAGCAGCTCTTCGGAGAGCGCGTGGTACTACTGGAACACGAACGCGGGGTACCTGAGCGCGACGATGCTCGGGAAGAACGCGAAGAACCAGGACCTGGACTCACTCATCGGCGGGTCGAAGAGTGACGCGGATCGCGAGGAGTCGATGCGGGCGTTCCTGGGTCATCCGGCGTTCCCGTGCGAGAGCAACCCGACGCTCCCCGCGAAGTCGTACGGGGATGTGATGTTCCTTTCGGCGGGGACGGACGGTGTGTACTTCGGCGGGAAGGCGACGATCAACAAGCTGGGGTATCCCGGCACGGTTGGCGCTCTGCCGACGGACTCGATTCTGCCCGACAAGACGGACGATCTGTTTGTTGCGGGTTCGTAAGACGGCGGCGCGCGGTACGCTCACGGCGTGGCAGCAAGCGGAGATGATGGCCGGGTAGCGCTGGCGCGTTTGATCGCGGGGCGCGGTGCGCGCGTGGCGGTGATCGGGCTGGGGTATGTGGGGCTGCCGCTGCTTGATGCGGTGGCGGGGGCGGGATTTCCGGCGATCGGGCTGGACCACGATGAAGCGAAGATCGAGATGCTCCGGGGTGGGCGGTCGTATCTGCCGCACCTGGGCGAGGGGATGGCTGCGCGGCTGGCGGGGAATGCGGATGTGAAACTGACGAGCGAACCGGCGCGGCTGGGCGATGCGGATGTTGTGTTGATCTGCGTGCCGACGCCGCTAGATGGAGAGCGGCGGCCAGATCTGAGCGCGGTGGAGCGCGCTTCGGAGGAGATTCGTGCGCACGCGATCGAGAGGGACGCGGATCGCCCGCGGCTGATCGTGCTGGAGTCGACGACCTATCCGGGGACGACGCGGGATGTGGTGGCGCCGATCGTGCGGGGGGCGGGTGGCGGGGGCGCGGTGTTTGTGGCGTTTTCGCCTGAGCGGGAGGACCCGGGGAACAAGGCGCACACGACGCGGACGATTCCGAAACTCGTCGGCGGGGTTGATGAGGCGTCGGGCGCGTTGGCGCGGGCGCTTTATAGCGCGGTGGTGCGCGAGGTGGTGATGTGTTCGAGCGCGGAGGTGGCCGAGGGCGCGAAGCTGGTGGAGAACGTGTACCGGTCGGTGAATATCGCGCTGGTGAACGAGTTGAAGATCGCGTTGTCGGCGATGGGGTTGGATGTGTGGGAGGTCTTGGATGCGGCGGCGACGAAGCCGTTCGGATTCCAGCGGTTTGATCCGGGGCCCGGGTTCGGCGGGCATTGCGTGCCGATCGATCCGTATTACCTAGCGGACGCTGCACGGCGGCACGGCGTGGAGACGCGGTTCATCGAGTTGGCGGGCGAGGTGAACCGCGCGATGCCGGGGTATGTGGTGGATCGGTGCGCCGATGCGCTGGCGTCGCGGCAGCAGACGCTCGGCGGCGCGCGGGTGCTGGTGCTGGGGATCGCGTACAAGAAGAACATCGCGGATGTGCGGGAGAGCCCGGCGTTCGAGGTGATCGGGTTGTTGCGGGAGCGGGGCGCGGAGGTGTCGTATCACGACCCCTTTGTGGCGGCGACGAGGAAGATGCGCCGGCACGATCCCGGGCTGACGAGCGTCGCGTGGGACGCGGGGACGATCGCGGGGTTTGATTGCGTGGTGATCGTGACGGACCACGACTGGTACGACTGGGCGTTTGTGGGCGAGCACGCGCGACTGATCGTGGATACGCGGCACGCGATGGGGCGTGCGGGGCTCGATGGGGGCGGGAAAGTATTCGGGGCGTGAAGGCGACTGGAAATACCCCTCACCCCCCCCTTCACCCCCCTCATCGCCCCCAATCGCCCCCCCACCGCCTCGCTGCGCTCGGCACCTCCCCCGATGGGGATCGGGGGAGGATGCACGGGATCGGGGCCCAATTTCAAGAGGTTGTGAAGCTGGGGCGGGATGGTCCGGTACGCTAGGGGTTCGCTCGATTCGAAGGAGACCCTGATGCGCGCACGAATGCTGACTCGTTTTCTTGGTGTGATCGCGGCTGCGATGGTGATGGTTCCGGCGATGGAAGCGGGCGCGCAGCCGACGCGGCCGGCGAACGGGCCGCGGGAGGTTGATCCGGGTTGGCACTGCCTGACGCACGCGACGGTGCACGCCGAGCCGGGCGTTGTGATCGAGGACGCGACGGTTGTTGTGCGTGACGGGGTGATCGTGTCGGTGGTGGCGGGCGGCGATGCGCCGGCGGGCGCGCGGGTGTGGGACTGCACGGGCCTGCATGTGTATCCGGGGTTGATCGAGTCGTACAAGACGGTTGCGGCGGCGACGCCGGAGGCGGGCGCGCCGGGTTCGCACTGGGTGAGCCGCGTGCATGCGCAGCGGAGCGCGCTGGATGGCGCGGGCTTGAGCGCTGAGGCGCGGGAATCGATGCGGAAGGACGGGTTTGTTGTGGCCCAGATCGTTCCCGAGGGCGGGATCTTCATGGGTCAGAGCGCCGTTGTGCTGCTGAGCGAGCCGGGCAACGGGAGCGCGGGTGATGCGAACGATGTGATGCGGACGAGCGTGTTCGACTGCGTGGCGTTCGAGCGCGGCGGGTGGGGCGCGGACAACTATCCGGGCTCGCTGATGGGCTCGATCGCGGTGGTCCGGCAGACGCTCATGGATGCGCCGTGGTATGCGCGGGCGGTTTCGGCGCATCAGAAGGACCCGGCGCGGCACGAGGCGCCGGAGCGGAACGATGCGCTGATGGCGCTGGGCGAGGGTCGGGCGCTGATGTTTGATGTGGACAACGAGCTGGACCTGATGCGCGCCGACAAGGTGGCGCGGGAGGCCGGGCGCGAGGCGATTCTGGTGGGGTGCGGGACGGAGTTCCGGCGGCTCGGCGCGGTCGCGAAGACGGGGCGGATGATGATTCTGCCGGTGACGATGGCGGAGCAGCCGAAGGTGGATACGCCGGGCGATCGGGACTCGGTGACGCTGCGCGAACTCAAGACCTGGGAGGAGTCGCCCGCGAATGTGGCGCGGGTGCGCGGCGCTGGGGTGGGCGTGGCGCTGACGGCGAGCAAGCTTCGGCGGGGTGAGTCGTTCTGGGCGAACGCTCGGAAGATGATCGAGGCGGGGGTGAGCGAGGACGATGCGCTGGCGATGCTCACGACTGTGCCCGCGGAGATGCTGGGCGTGGGTGACTACGTTGGCCGGGTGGCGGCGGGGTATTCGGCGGGCATGATTGTTTGCGACAAGCCGCTATTTGAGAAGGATCGCGAGATCCGCGACATGTGGGTGGGCGGCGAGCGGTTCGAGGTCAATGCGCCCGCGGACAAGACATTCGACGGGAAGTGGGCGGTGTCGTTCTCGACGGGCGATGCGCACACGGGCACGATGGCGATCAGCGGGAAGAGTCTGTCGATCGAGGTGGCTGCGCCGGAGGGAGACAAGGCGGAGCCCGAGGCGGCGGTTGAGGCGGAGGCGGCTGATGAGGTCGTAGCGGAGGAATCGGAGCATGCTGGCGACTCGGACGCTGAGGATGCAAAGAAGGATGCGAAGCCCAAGACGACGAAGTTGAGCGGGAAGTCTGTGGTTGTTGATACGCCGCGTGTGAGCGCGGTGATGACGGCGAAGGATTGGTGGGGCGACGGGGCGACGCTGATCTGGGGTGTGGTGGACGGCGACACGATCACGGGGACGGGCGAGAAAGCGGACGGGGAGCGGTTCTCGTGGAGCGCGACACGGGGAGCGGATGATGACGCGGACGCGAAGGCGGAGGAGGAGAAGGAAGACGCGGACGGGGGTGATGAGGATGGGGATGAGAAGCAGGACGAGGCGTCGAAGTTCGAGGCCCCGGTGACGACGGCGCTGCCGTTCGGCGCCTTTGGGTATGACGGGTTGCCGGCGCAGCGGACGGTGCTGCTCACGAACGCGACGATCTGGACGAGCGGCCCGGACGGGGTGCTGGAGAACGGGTGGATGCTTGTGCGGGACGGGCGTGTGTCGGCGATCGGCAGCGGCGCGATGCGCGCGGGCGTGCCGAGCGGGACGGAGACGATCGACTGCGGCGGTCGGCATGTGACGCCGGGTCTGATCGATGCGCACTCGCACACGGGGATTTCGGGCGGCGTGAACGAGGGGACGCACGCGGTGACGGCGGAGGTGCGGATCCGCGATGTGCTGAATCCGGACGACATCGGCTACTACCGCGAGTTGGCGGGCGGGCTGACGAGTTCGCACGAGATGCACGGGTCGGCGAACCCGATCGGCGGGCAGACGCAGGTGATCAAGCTGCGGTGGGGGTGCGAGGACGCGGACGGGTTGTATCTGGAGGAGGCGTCGCCGTGCATCAAGTTTGCGCTGGGCGAGAATGTGAAGCAGTCCACCGGTCGGTACCCGCAGTCGCGGATGGGTGTGGAGGCGCTGATTCGGGATCGGTTCACGGCGGCGCGGGAGTACGCGGCTTCATGGAAGCGGTACAACGCGTTGAGCGATGGCGACAGGCGTGATGAGGTGCCGCCCCGGCGTGATCTGGAGCTGGAGGCGCTGGCGGAGATTCTCGCGGGCGAGCGGCTGATTCATTGCCACTCGTATCGCCAGGACGAGATTCTGATGCTGTGCCGCGTCGCGGACGACTTCGGGTTCAAGATCGGCGCGTTCCAGCATGTTCTGGAGGGGTACAAGGTCGCGGAGGCGATCAAGAAGTCGGCGATCGGCGGCTCGACCTTCACGGACTGGTGGGCGTACAAGATGGAGGTGTTCGACGCGATTCCGGAGAACGGTGCGATCATGCACGAGGTTGGGGTGTGCGTGTCGTTCAACTCGGACTCGGATGAGTTGTCGCGGCGGATGAATCTCGAAGCGGCCAAGGCGGTGAAGTACGGCGGCGTGGAGCCGGCGGAGGCGCTGAAGTTCGTGACGATCAACCCGGCGAAGCAGCTGGGTTGCGAGGATCGGGTGGGCTCGCTGGAGGTGGGGAAGGACGCGGACTTTGTGATCTGGAGCGGTTCGCCGCTGAGTTCGCTCTCGCGATGCGAGTCGACCTGGATCGACGGGCGGGAGTATTTCTCGATCGAGAAGGACCGCGAGATGCGCGCCAGCGCCGAGCGTGAGAAGAACCGGATCATCCAGAAGATTCTGGGCGGCGGTGAGAAGGGCGACAGCGGACGGCGCGGGCGGCGGATGGCGAGCGTGACGCTCGGCGACGGCGCCGCGCACACGCACGAGGCGTCGGGCGGTGAGGAAAGCGATGCGGAGCGCGTGTTCTTCTGGAGTCTGCTCAACGGGCTCGATCCGTTTGCGCACCGGCAGGGCGACTGCGGGTGCGGCGTGAACTCCGTGTTGCATCACTGACCCCCCTACCACCCCACCCCCCCACATTCACACTTTCTGGAACACGAATTCCTGCGAGAAGGATTGACCATATGAAACGGACGAACTGGATGAAGATGGTTGCGGCGGGCGCGATGTGTGCGTTGACTGCGGCGGCGGGCGCGCAGGACCTGGGTGTGAAGGCACCCAAGCAGACGGTGCCGATCGTGATCGACAATGCGACGATCCACACAGTGTCGGGCGAGGTGATCGTGCGGGGGCATGTGGTTCTCAATGACGGCAAGATCAACGAGGTGGGTGCCGGTTCTGCGCCGAGCCTGGCGAGTAAGCACGTGATCTACATCGACGCGAAGGGCAAGCATGTGTACCCGGGGTTGGTGAGCGCGAACACGCTGATGGGCGTGACGGAGATCGGGTCGATCGACGTGACGCAGGACTACGCGGAGATGGGGACGGTGACGCCCGAGGCGAAGGTGGCGGTGGCCGTCAATCCGGACTCGACGATTATTCCTGTGACGCGGAGCAATGGGATTCTGACGGCGGCGGTGCTGCCGATGGGCGGTGTGATTCCCGGTCACGCGGCGGTGCTTCGGATGGACGGGTGGACATGGGAAGACTTGTCGCTGGAGCCGGACGCGGGGCTGATGATCAACTGGCCCTCGATGCGGACCTTCCGGGCGCCGTGGATGCGGACGAGCGAGGAAGATCAGCAGAGCCGCGTGCGCGAGCAGGTTGAGCGGATCGACTCGGTGTTTGATGACGCGGTGGCGTACTTCGCGAGTGTGGATGCTGATGCGAACATCGCGGACGACCTGCGGTATGACGGGATGCGCGCGGTTCTGGATGGCGGGAAGCCGGTGTTCATTCGTGCGGGCCAGCGGGAGCAGATCGAGAGCGCGGTGCTGTGGGCGGTTGGGCGCGGGCTGCGGCCGGTGATCGTGGGCGGGGCGGACGCGGAGGAGTGCGCGGCGTTGCTCAAGCGGCACGATGTGGGCGTGATCATCACGGGGACGCTCAGCGAGCCGTCGCGTCGGGATGATGCGTACGACGCGCCGTTCACGCTTCCGGCGCGGTTGGAGGCGGCGGGCATCAGGTGGTGCCTGGCGGGGCCGGGGGGATCATTCGAGACGCCTCACGAGCGGAATCTGCCGTACCACGCGGCGATGGCCGTGGCGTATGGGCTTGACCATGATCGCGCGATCGAGGCAATCACGCTCAGTGCTGCGGAGATGCTTGGCGTGGCGGACCGGGTGGGATCGATTGAGGTGGGCAAGAACGCGACGCTGATCGTGACGGATGGCGACCCGCTTGAGATCACGACGAATGTCGAGTTGGCGTTTATCGAGGGGCGGGCGATCGATCTGGGGAACAAGCAGACGGCGCTGGCGGAGAAGTACCGCGAGAAGTACCGGCAGTTGGGATTGATCGAGGGTGAAGCGGAGGGCGCTGAGAGTCACGGCGGATCGGGGGTACCGGTTTCGCGGTGAGGACCATCGAGTGAAGTCGGCGTGCCGCACTCGGGGCAGATGTCGAGGCCGGTGGTGTCGTAGCCGCAACCGCGTTTGAGGCAGATGCCGCGACTGTGCCTTTTGCGCCGTGCGGCTTCGCGGGTCCACGGGATTCTCATCAGGATCGTGGTCGCGGAATCCAGGACTGCGATAGTCGCCATCCAGAAGATGATGTTGACAACGAAACCTCGCCATAGTGGTTGTAGTGGAAGCGAGCGGGGGATCGATGAGTTGAGTCTGCCCGTGAGTTTGTCGAAGGCTCCGTGTGTCGGGATCGCCCAAATGTAAGACGGATCTTCGGGGCTGAGTGGCTCGTCGTCGACAGGGCTTGAGGTCGTGGACCGCATCGCCAGCAGCGGGAATCCGGTTGCGGTTTCGCGCAGTACCCGGCGCCTACTCGGCTCGTTGGATGATGGTGAATTTGATGAGCGGGACCACCATGGGCCGTAGCGGCCATGGGATTGCGCGTACGAGACGGGTGCCTGGCTGACGAATAGTTCGGATATCCCCCGTCCAAGGTCTTGGTCGGTTCTCCAATACCAGCGCCGCCCTTCCTTGATCGGGGATTGGCGCAATCCGGGTCCTACACTCAGCAAGGGAGCGGTCAATGCGATCAGCCACGATGACATGATCGTGAGCAGAACACCAACGAGCAGATACTTGGTGGTCACAACTCTGAGTCGTCTTCGAGTCATTCCTGTGCTCGATGATCCAGCATCTGTGCGATGGATGTGCGGAGGTCGCGTGTCATCTCGATGACGACGACGCCCACGAGCGCGGCTGCCAACACTCGCTCATCGAGGAGTCCTGATGCGAACGCTGTGATGGCGAGGACGAGTTCGATGGAGGAGGAGCCGGCGTTGACATGGCGTGCGCATGGCAACCAGCCGGAGGCGTCGCGCATGCGGAGGAGTCGTGAGGCGGTGTGGAGCGCGGCCCAGCGGCCGTCGGACGCCCAGAGGATGGCGATGAGCATGGGGATGATGAAGTGGGAGGCGGGGGCTGAGAGCGTCCACGCGGTTGGGTCGATGCGGACGCCGGCGAGGGCCACGAGGGTGGGGAGCGTGATCGTGGCCATGATCGAGGTGATGGGTTTCCGGGCGCGGCGGAGTGCGGCGGGCCATCCGAGG
>CALFMQ010000438.1 GCA_937879825.1 uncultured Phycisphaerales bacterium | reverse complement strand
ATAATCAGATCCTTGACCTGCCTGGTGCCGATCGGATCGAGCCCCGTCGTCGGCTCGTCGAGAATCAGGAACTCCGGATCGTTGATGAGCGCCTGGGCGAGCCCGATGCGCCGCTGCATGCCCTTGGAATACTCGCGGATCTGGCGGTGCTGCACCCCCGACAGCCCGACCATGTCGAGCAGCTCATCGATCCGGCGCTTGCGGGCGCGATGGTCGAGCTGGAACAACTTCGCGTAGTAGTCGAGCGTCTCGCGCGCGTTCAGGAACGGATAGAGGTACGACTCCTCGGGCAAGTACCCGATGCGCTTCTTGATCGAGACGTCCGACGGCAGGCGGCCGAACACCGCCACGCGCCCGCTCGTCTTGTGGAGCAAACCGAGGATGATCTTGATCGTGGTGGACTTGCCCGAGCCGTTGGGGCCGAGGAGTCCGAACACCTCGCCGCGCTCGATCTCGAAAGTGACCCCATCGACCGCGCGGGCGCGGTCTCGCATCCAGAAGTCTTTGAAGATCTTCGACAAATCCTGCACCGCAACGATCGGCGCACCGCCCGGTGACGCCGGAGCGGACCTATCACGAGTGCCGGCCTTCTGGATCGCCATCTACCTTCGCCTCCGTGCCGGTGCCATCAGTTCTCGCGCGGGGAACGGTTCATCTCGCCCGCTTCCATCCCGGTCCGGAACGCGGCGTTCTCTTCCATTCGGCGTTTCTGCAGCGCACGCTGGATATCGCGCGCCACATCCGGGTCCGCGTTGAGCAGCAGACTCAGGTCCCGCGTGCCATCGGGCATCATGAACACATCCACATAGGGCCGGCCCGCGAACTGCTCCATCGCCTCGGCCCACTCCCGCGCCATGAACACCTTCCGATTGGCACGGTACTGCGAGAGCTTAGCGCGGAACGTGGACGCGATCTCTTCCGCCTGTTTCCGCGCGGTGAACCGGTACTCCTGGGCCTCGGAGATCGCTTTCGATGCCGCGCCGGACGGGCGCACCGGGCCGTAGTCGGTGCCATCAACGATCAGTGGCTTGTCGGCGTAGTCGCCGCGGAGCAACGCAAAGATCACCTCGACCGTCTCCGCCGCCGCCTCGGTCTCGCCCGCGTCGAGTTGCATGCCGTACCGATCGATGAGCGCGAGCATCGGCTTGTACGCGGCGCCGGCCGCGGCGTTGAGTGTGCCGTCGTAGATCAGTCGCGCCGCGTCAACCGTCTTCGATGCGTCGTACCGGGACTGCTGCACCTTGTCGAAGTCCATCGTGAGGCGCGCGGGAGGCGTCGCCTCGAAGATCGCGACCCGCGTCACGCGGATGCCGGCGTTGATCGCGTCGAGCGAGTCCTGTGCGATCTCGCGCATCCGCACCTCGATATCGACCTCCCCCGCTCCACCGATGCCCGGCGCCGGCGCTACGACCGCCGGCGCATCGGCCGTGGAGTCCCCTTCGCTATTGGTTCCGGCCTCGGTCGGCGCGGCGCTTTCGCCCGCGTCGGGCGCGACCACACTCCCGCGCCGGAGCAGGAGTTCGTCGATGGTTGTTTCGGACACGACTCGGACCGCGGCCTGCTGCACAACCGATGTGACGATCCGGTCGGCCGTCGCGTCGTCCCCGATGTTCTCCAGGTACGCCACCGGATTCTCGACCTGATACTCCGCGTTGAGGCGCAGGTGGGCGAGCGAGCCGTCTCCGGTGATGACCGAACCCGCGATCTTCGGGTCGAGGTTGTACGAACCGATCCCGAGATCGCGGATCGACTTGATCTGGGTGCGCTCATTCACCGGCGGGTAGAACGCCCTGTGAATCAGCACGTCCTGCTGCGCCACGTCCACCTTGCGGATATCGCCCACGGGGCGCGGCCAGCTGAAACGGAAACCGGGTGACAACTCCGACGACACCGCCTTGCCGAACAGCAGGCGCACGCCGCGCTCGGTCTCGTTCACCTGGCGGAAACCGCTGAAGAAGAACAGCGCGACCAACCCGACCATGACCACGAGGATCAACCGGTGAATCAGCCGCAGCGCTTCGGCGAGTGACTTCTGGGCCGCGGCCATTGACGCCATCCGCGTCTCGCGCGCATTGTCCCGGCGCAGCACGACCGAAGCGCGTCGCTCCTCGACCTGCATCTCCTGAATGACACCGTCCTCAGCGCCGGTTGGATCAAACCCCTCGCTCATTGCCCGGGCTCCTCGGTGAGCGACGCGGGAATCACGCTGTCCTCGCCGAGACTCCTGGTCTTGAGGTTGAGAAGCCCCCAACCCAGCATGTCGGGCGTCACGACCATCGTCACCTTCTTGGCCATCGCCTCGCGGAAGAACCGCACCTGCGCCAGGAACACCGCGAGTTCGGGGTCCTCGTTCTGCACCGCGATGAACTGCGCGGCCTCTAGATCGCCCTTGTTGCGAATCTCCGCCGCAAGCGTCTCGGCGAACGCGCGAATCCGCGAGGCGTCCTTCTCCGCGGCCGTCTTGATCGCCTCGGCTTCGGCGCGACCGGCGTTCTCGTACGCACCCGCCGCCTTCTGACGCTGCGCCGCCATGCGATCGAACACCGACTTGGTCGTGTTCTGCGGCAGGAGAATCCGCTTGATCCCCGCGAGCGTGACCTTCACGCCGTATTCCGACGCCGCGGTCTGCATCGAGTCGCGCATCGCGTCCTCGAGTTCGGGAAGTTTCGACACGGATCCCGCGGAAGTGAACAGGTCACCGAAGCGATACCGCGGCACCTGTTTGGACATCTCCGAACGCAGGATCGACGAAAGCGTCGTCTCGGCGTTGCGGAAGTGCGCCCGGGCATCTGAACCCGACGACCCGAACTTGCGGAAAAACTCCAGCGGGTCCTCGACGCTCCACACCATGAACGACTCGACGATGATCTGTCGGCCGTCGGAGGTGTTCTGCGTCTCGGCACGCGCATCGAGCGTGCGCGAACGGGTGTCGTACACCGTCACGCTCTGCAGCGGCGACGGCAGCTTCCACTTCAGGCCGGGCGTCTCGACAACGGCGTTCTCACCCGCCTTGCCGAACGTCGTCACAACCGCCTTCTGCGTGAAATCGACGGTGTATGTGATCATCATGATCACAAAGCCAATGAGGATCGCCAGCGCGATGATGATCAATCCGCGTCGCAAGGGGTCGCTCCTACTGGTTGGGTTCAACCTGGTCCATCGGCGCAAAGCCGGTCAGATCCGGGACATCTTCTTTCTTATCGATCTCGACGCGCGGCACCACCGGTGTGATGAACACCCGCGCGTCCTTGATGACCGTCTTGAGCGCTTCGAGGTAGATCGCCATGCGGTACGCCTCGGGCGCGGCCCGATACGCCGCCAGCCGACCCTCGGTCCGCGCTGCCTCGGCGCGCT
>CALFMQ010000437.1 GCA_937879825.1 uncultured Phycisphaerales bacterium | reverse complement strand
GCGGGTGGGGTATTGCCGGGGGAGGCCGAGCATGAGTGTTGTTTCGGCGGTGCGCACGGGCATGTGGACGGTGAGGCGTTGGGTGGAGGCGGGGTCGCGGCCCCATGCGGTGTCGGTGGTTGTGGCGTCGGGGTTGTTGGTGCCGAGCGCGCCGGATGAGAGGAGCGGGAGCGGCCAGCCGTGGGCGATCTCCCATGTGTAGGCGAGTTTGTCGTCGGGGACCGTGGCGGCGCGCATCCACCATTTCCGGATATCGGGGACGCGGTCGGCGGGATCGGCGGCGATGTTGCGGATTATCGCGACGCGGATGGTGCCGCGGTGCGCGTGGACGCGGTTCTCGGGAGGGTTTGTGTTGCCCCAGTGCGCGGTGTTCGCGTCGATTGTTGGGGTCCAGAGGATGGGGAGGGCGGTGGCGACTGAGACGAGGACGCCCAGCGCGATGCAGATGAGCGCGCGGCGGATGAGCCGGGCTCGGTGGTGGTGCGAAGGATGTGCGGCGCTGGTGTCGGGCATGGTGTGATCCGACATGGGTCACGCTTACGGATGAGCCATGGCAGCCAAGAGGAGACCCCCTCCGTCACGCTTCGCGTGACACCTCCCCCGATGGGGATCGGGGGAGGGTGCAAGAGAAAGGCATCTGGAGGATTGGGGAGCAGCAGAAGTAGAACCCGTCGTGAAACCAGAGGAAGGACTAGAGCCCTCACCCTGCCCTCTCCCAGAGGGAGAGGGGGCTAGCGCGTCATCTGGGGGAAGATCATGAAACGGTCGTGGACCTGGAGGATGAGGTCGGTGGCGTTGTCGCCGGTGACATCGGCGACCATGGCGCTCGAGGGCTGGCGCTCGCGGGAGTCTCCACGGGAGAAGAGTCGGGACTCGAAGACCTCGAACTCGGTGGCGAAGACGATTTTGCGTGCTGCGGAGAGGGCGTAGATCTGGCACATGCGTTCGCGTGAGTCGAGGACGATGAGGTCGGTGTAGCCGTCGTTGTTGACATCGCCGACTTCGATCTCGTGCTCGGCGCGGTCTTCGCGGTCGGAGCGGAAGGCGGAGACTTCTTCGAGGGCGACGCGCTTGCCTCCCAGGCGGACGAGTGCGAAGCCGCCTTCGCCGAGGGCCATGATGGAGGGCTGGCCGTCGCCCGTGAATGAGCCGGCGCGGACGGGGCCGGCGGAGATACCGGTGAGGTGGAGTTTGTCGGCGACTTCCCAGGCGCCGTCGGCGGCGCGGGCCATCATGACCATGCGGTTGTTGCCGGCGTCGGAGGCGACGATGGTTGCGGCCTGCGAGCCGGGGCGCGTGAGGACGGAGAGGCCGACGAGTCGCGCGGAGGACTCGGGCATGGTGATCTGCTCGACGACGCGCCAGCCGCGGTCTTTATCGAAGGTGCAGGCGCGGACGAAGTTGGCGTCGGCGATGAGGAGTTCGGCGAAGCCGTCGTTATCGACATCGAGGGATGCGGTGTTCTCGGTGCCGGCGGCCTGGACAAGGCCGAACTGGGGCATTTTGTCATCCGTGAGGACTTCGATCTCGTCGGAGCCCATGCCCACCGAGCGGACCATGACCATGGGCTCGTTGGGCGTGAAGAGGATGACATCGGTGTTGCCGTCGTGATCGAAGTCGCCCGAGATGGCGCTGGTGGGCGGGCGGTTGACGCCTTCGAGTTCGATGGTTGTGACTTCGGCGTTGTTGGGGCGGTGGATCTCGAGGGTGTGGTCGCGCTTGTCGCGGACGACGAGCGCGACGGCGGGGCCGTCGGAGAGGTTGACGAAGGCCATGGCGACGGGCGAGGCGCCCTGCGTTGCGAGGGAGATGGGCTGGGGGAACTCGTAGCGGTGGCGGTTGGTGTCGTACTGGGCGACGCCGGCGGTTTTCTCGTCTTCGGAGAGGACGAAGAGTTCGAGTTCGGGGTCGTTATCCCACTGTCCGGCGGCGATGGATGTCGGCGACTTGAAGGCGCTGAAGGGCTCACCCTCGCCGAGCCCGACGGACGGCTCCTGTCGGTAGAGGACGACGGAGTTGGCGGACTTGTCGGTGGCGAGGACATCGGTGAGGCCGTCGGCGTCGATATCGGCGATGGCGATGGCGCGTGACTTGTCGGCGCCGCCGCGGAACGCGAAGACTTCGACCACGGCGTCGCGCTCTGCGCCGGAGGCGGAAGCGGAGGCGACATCCTCGCGGACGAGGTCATACAGGACGATGCGGCGGGTGGCGCGCTCGATGACGGCGATGGACGCTGCGGCGCGGTCGGGGGTGCGGACGGGCTCGATCTCGACGATGGCGGGCATCTCGAAGAGCGACTCGGGCCCGACGACGCCTCGCTTCTGGCCGGCGACGCGGCCCACGGTCTGGAGCCAGAGGCGGGCGGGCGAGTCGTTTTCGGGGATGGCGCCGAGGATGTCCTGATGGCCGTCGCCGTCGTAGTCTTCGACGAAGAAGGCGAGGATGTCGCCACCGGAGCCGAGGACGGTGGGCTCGCCCCGGACGACGCCCTTGTCGAACTCGTAGATGTTGATTTTGCCGGAGACGAGCGCGATGACTTCGGGGCGCGGGTCGCCCATGACATCGGCGACGGCGAAGCCGTCCTGGCCGAGCGATAGGCCGCGGACGCGGCGGGTGGGGCCTTCGTCGAAGGTCATGGGCGCGGTTTGTTCGAGGAGGACGATTTCGTCGGGGCGTCCGGCGTAGAGGATGTCCATATCGCCGTCGCCGTCGGCGTCGAGGACGCGGAAGCCCATGACCTGATGCGAGACGGAGATCTCGGCGCGGTCGTACCAGGGTGAGGGCGGGAGTTCGTTGACCTTGTACTCGCGCTCGATCTCGGCCTGTGTGCGCTGGGCCTTGCGCTGGCGGTGGATCTCGATTCGGCTCTTGCGGTTGTTGACGATGATGATGTCGTTGAGGCCGTCGCCGTCCATGTCGGCGGTGAGGGAGGGGCCGGCGCCGTCGTCGACGACGACGATTCGGGGGGCGTCGAAGCCGTAGTAGCGTGCGAGGGAGGGTGCCTGCGCTGCGGCGGCTGAAGCCAGCCCCGCGACCAGTGCCGAACCGACCATAACCCGCCCGCGTGCCTGCAACATGATGGGAGCCCTTTCCGTGAGTCGAGAGTCGGCGGCGCGTGCGGGTCGATTGCGACCCTGTGCGGCGGTGCCGGTACATACTGGAGGTCGGGCGACGCACATCGCCTCGATGACCTTACTGTACCCGACCCCGAAGCGTTCGATGCACCGGCATGGCGGCGATTTGGTCGTTGTGCGGCGTGTCGGCGTATGATTCGGGATGTTGCCCGAACTCTAGAAGGAGCGCCCGGACTCATGACTTTACGAACTGCGCTGATCGCCTGCGGGCTCTGGACTCTGACCCTCGGCTCGGTGGCTCTGGCCCAGGACGAGATGGAGAGCATCCGCAGGTTTGATGTGGTGACGCTCACGGATGATCGTTCGCTGACGGGGACGATCGTGAAGCAGAACTCGGAGACGATCTGGATCGATGTGGGGTTTGATGTGGTGGCGGTGCCGCGGTCGAGCGTGCAGTCGGTGTTGCGCGCGGACGCGGACGGCTCGACGGGTGCGACGCGCGACGGGAAGGGGTTCTTCTCGGTGGCGGACGATCTGCCCGAGAGCACGCCGAATGAACTGTCGAAGAAGATCGGCGAGGCGGTGATCCTGGTGTCGACGCCTTCGGGGCTGGGGTCGGGCTTCATCATTCACCCGGACGGGTACGCGATCACGAACGCGCACGTGATTCAGGGCGAGCAGCAGCTCAAGGCGACGCTGTTTGAGCAGGGCGAGCGGG
Organism: uncultured Phycisphaerales bacterium; assembly: GCA_937879825.1. Classification (GTDB taxonomy): domain Bacteria; phylum Planctomycetota; class Phycisphaerae; order Phycisphaerales; family UBA1924; genus JACKHC01. The sequence continues at coordinate 3,278 of CALFMQ010000437.1, read as the reverse complement.
AGTTCCGGCGGGTGGTGCTCGACGATGTCGAGATTCTCGCGGTGAACAACCACACGGACCTGGCGCTGATCAAGATCAAGCGTCCGGAGAACGATCCGAGGCCCTTCAAGTTTGTGTATGTGCAGGGCATGGAGTCGCTGGAGTCGGGCCAGGAGGTGTTCGCGATCGGCAACCCGCTCGGTCTGGAGCGTTCGCTCTCGAAGGGTGTGGTTGCGACGACGAACCGGAACTTCGAGGGGCTGACCTTCATCCAGACGACGACGCAGATCAACCCCGGCAACTCGGGCGGGCCCTTGTTCAATCTTCAGGGCGAGGTGATCGGCGTGACGAACATGGGCATCCCGGCGGGGGAGGGGCTCGGGTTCGCGATTCCCGCGCGGTATGTGCGGGACTTTTTGCGGAACCACGACGCGTTTGCGTATGACAAGGACAATCCCAACTCGGGGTATTCGTACAAGGCGGCGCCGCCCCGGTCGGAGTTCGGCCCGCCCCCGATGCTGGATGATGACACGGCGGATCAGTGAAATCCGCCGGGGCTGAGAGCGAGCAATCAGAGAGATCACTTCAGACCATTCACCCCCTCACTATGGAAGACAGTCTCATGAACCGAGTTTTGATGAAGCGTCCCGCGATCCTGAGCGCCTGCGCGGCGATGGGCCTTTCGGTCGGGGCGCTGGCGGCGGATGTGACGATCGCCGATCTGGCGCCGAGCGACAGCATCGTGGTGATCTCGATCGACAACTACGAGCAGATGCGGGCGTCGTTCGACCGCACGGGCTTCAAGGCGATCTGGACGGACCCCGGGATGCAGAAGTGGTTCCACCGTCAGGCGGCGGAGTTCTTCGCGGACTTCGAGGAGACGCTGGACGGGATGGGTCTGGAGAAGGAGGACCTGAAGTCTCCGCACGGGATGGCGGGCGGGGCGATGTGGATGGTGCTCAACGATGAGAACGTGCTTGAGCCGCGTCTGTTGATCGCTGCGGACTACGGCGACGAGGCCGAGTCGATGGACGGCGTGATGATGCAGATGATGGATGAGGGTCAGGACCGTGACCAGATCACGGTTGACGAGGATGAGTACGCGGGCGTGACGATCTACAAGATCACGCCGCTCGAGGCGGGGGAGGACGAGGCGGAGGACGATGGCGAGGAGTGGGAGTGGGAGGAGCCGTCGGGGCCGCTGAGCTTCGAGAATCAGGACATGTATTACGCGCGATCGGGCGACATGCTGTTCATCTGCTCGGACTCGCGTGCGCTGGAGAACACGATTGATCGCGTGAAATCGGGCAAGGAGATGCACACGGTCCGCGAGAACGCGAGCTACGCGAAGTCGCTCTCGCAGGTCGGTCAGCACGACATGTCGGCGTCGTTCCTGGTTTCGCCCCTGATGGACATGATGAAGAAGGCGAAGGAGGCGGGCGGCGACGATGAGATGGGCATGATGATGTTCGACCCCATGATGGTGATGGGGATGCTGGGGGTCGATCAGGTGAAGGCGGTGACCTTCGGCGTGGACTTTGATGCCGACGCGGGGATGCTGGAGCAGACCTGGTCGGTGATCTGCCCGGAGAAGAAGGGTCTGGTGGCGCTGTTTGATAATCCGCCGACCAACAACATGCCGCCGTCGTGGGTGACGGCGAACGCGACCTCGTATACCTCGTTCCAGTTCCGCTTTGCGGACCTGATTCCGACGATCCGTGAGATCGCCAACGGGATGCCGGAGGAAGAGGGCCAGCAGATGTTGCAGGGCGTGGAGATGGCGGCGGGCTTTGTCGGGCCGCTCTTTGCGCAGATGGACCCGCAGGTGATTCTGGCGCAGGGCTACGAGCGGCCGTTCTCTCCTGAGAGCCAGACGATGCTTGTCAGCATGAAGGCGAAGGATCAGGCGGCGTTGTCTGACGCGGTGACGAACCTTGTGAACACGGGGATGGTTCCGCTCCAGAGCCGCGACTTCCTCGGCAACACGATCTGGGAGATGGACCCGTCGATGGCGGGGATGGGGCCGGAGATCTCGATCGGGATCGGCGGCGGTCACATCTTCTTCGGCAAGACCGCTGAGATCGAGAACGCGCTGCGGAACGCGGGCGCGGACAACGCTTCGCTCGCGGACGAGGAGGCGTTCCAGCACGCCGCCAAGAGCGTGGGCACGGACGCGATGGGCTTTACGTACACCGATATGCGCACGACGATCGAGTACCTCGACTGGACGATGCGTAACTACGAGGCGATCGTGCGGGCGCAGTTCTCCGGGCCGGAGTGGCAGGAGGACGAGGACATGAAGGAGTTCGCGGAGGAGATGATCGCTTCGCAGCTTGAGGAGATGCCGGGCTGGATGCAGGACGCGCCGCCGCTGGATGTTGTGATCCGCAACATCGGCGACATGGCGGGTCAGATGCGTTCGACGCCCGACGGCTTCGTGATGAAGTCGGTGGTGCTGCGTCCGCGGAAGTGATCGGCATTACGAATGATTGATCGAGAGGGCGGGCCCGAGGGCTCGCCCTTTTCATTTGATGATGAAGCGTGCCAGGACGGGGCGGTGATCGGAGTTGTGCGCCTCGAGGACGCGGAACTCGATGGGCGTGAGGCCGTTGCGCGAGTAGGCGTGATCGATGCGCACGCCGGGGAAGTTGGATAGGAAGCCGATCGCGGGCCATGTGGCGCCGCGGCCGCGCCCGACGGACGCGAATGCGTCGCGCCATCCGGCGCGGCGGAGCATGGCGGCGTGCGCGCTCGTCGGCGCGGTGTTGAAGTCGCCCATCATGATCGCGGGCGCGGGCTCGGACCTGCCCCACTCGGCGAGCCATCGGGCTTGTTCGAGTTGCTGGGCGACGGCTTCGACGCTTCCTGGGGAGGTGAGGTGGATGTTCTGGATGATGACCTCGTGCGCGTTGAACTCGATGCGCGTGCGGATCTGGGGGTCGGCGGGGTTGATGATGGCGCGCGGCTCGAACATCTGCGCGAGTTCGCCCTGCGGGTATTGCTCGGCGGGCGCGAGGAATGGGAGGCGGGAGAGTGTGAGCTGGCCGAAGGCGCCGGTGCGGGATGCCTCTTCGATGAATGGGTAGTCGCCGGTGAGTTCGGCGCGTAGGGCGCGTGAGAAATCGGGCGTGGCTTCCTGGATGAGGATGATGTCGGCGTTGTTCTGGCGGGCCTGATGCGCGATGGATGCGGGGTCGGCGTTGCCGCGCAGGACATTGGCGCTGAGGATGGTGAGGACGGGGGTCTCGGCGGGCGGGCGGGGGTTGGCGACGAATGAGAGGGCGACGGGGCCGAGCATG
>CALFMQ010000436.1 GCA_937879825.1 uncultured Phycisphaerales bacterium | reverse complement strand
CCGTCGGCGGGAGCGCGCCCCCGTAGTTATCTGCGTACATGTGCAACGCCAGACCGATCTGCCGCTGATTCGAGGCGCACTGCACACGCTTGGCCGTCTCATAGGCCTGACCCAGCGTCGGCAACAGAATCGCCATGAGCAATCCCATCACAAACACGGAGATCAAGAGATCGTAAAGAGTGAAACCGTGCCGACGAACCACAGCCATTCGCGCATCGCGCAGAGTCATCTCGATCCGTGACTCGGGCTGTCCGTCAATCACCACGCGGCAGATCTCCATGGGCTGCCTTGACGTCTAAGAATATACCGTTTGGTAGGAGTTCCACGAGCCCCATTTTTGTTTTTCGGTCGTCGATACCTACCATTTTGCTAAAATGGTGCAAGATTCCGGATCGGATGTCGAAACAAGCATCCGAAGAGCGTCATAATTCGTAGAAGTACCTAGTCAGAGAATCGAGGGCTGTGGGCAATGACAGACGCACAGTCGAGCCCGACAAACGCCGACCTGGCGTTGATGCAGCGAGTCGCCGCGGATGACCAGTCCGCGATCGAGGAGCTGTACGACCGCTTCGGCCCGCTCGTGTACCGCATGGCGTATCAGTCCATGCCCTCACGGTCGGATGCCGAAGATGTCGTGCAGGAAGTGTTTGTTCGCCTGTGGCGCACCGCCGCCCGATACGACCCCAAGAGGGCCGCTCTTGTCACATGGGTCATGCTCATCTCAAGACGACACATGGTCGACCGACTCCGCCGCAAGCAGGCCCGCGTCCGCGCCGGCGCCCTCGAAGAGGGCTGGTCGCCACCCGCTGACACAACCCCGTCGCTCGCAGCGATGGAGCAGAACGAGAACTATCGCCGACTCATGGAACGGGTCGAGCGACTCCCGGAGTTGCAGCGCACCGTCGTGCAGCGCGCCTACCTCCGCGGCCAGACACTCAAGCAAATCGGTGAGGACCTCAACATTCCATTGGGGACCATCAAGTCGGCGCTCTCGAGGGCACTCGTACGCCTCCGCGAGCGCAATTCCGGGGAAGAGTTAGTGACATGAAGGCCAATACCATGAACGCAACGCGAGAACTTCTAGAACTGGCATCGCTCGATGTGCTCGGCCTGCTCGACGACTCCGAACGCGAGTCCTTCGAGCAGTCCTTCCGCGCCGCATCGCCCGAGGTCCAGGCCGCCGTCCGCCGCGAGCAACTCCGCCTCGCCAAGGACGACGACCTCCTCCCGAAGGTCGATACCCCGCCCGGGCTCCGCGCCCGCGTGATGTCCGCCATCTCAGAAGCCATCGCATCCGTCTCCGGACAGGACGCCTCCCTCGCCTACATCGGGCCGGCCCCCTCGCGCTCCATCATGGCCTCCGCAACGCTCTGGCGCGCCGCATGCCTCGGCTTCGCCACCGCCGCGGTCGTCATGGGCGGCTTCGTCTTCCAGATGTCCCGCGTCAACCGCCAGATCATCGACGATGTCGCCTCCGGCACCGTCATGGAAACGCTCCGACCGATCGGGCCGACCTTCCAGAAAATGCTCACCAGCCCGACCATGTTCAACGCGCATTTCGCGCCGCTCGCCAAGGACGCCAACGACCACTCCCGCGCCACCATCTACATCGACCGCGAACTCAAGCAGGCCTTCCTCCTCTGCTCCGACTTCCCGCCGGGCGAGTACCGCCTCGTGGTCGACAACCCCGCCTCCGCCAGGAAGAACGCCGATGTCGAGTTCCGCCACGACGGCGGCCTCCTCGGGGTCGTCCATATCGATCAGATCGACCCCGACGATGTCAACTCGCTCTCCATCGTGACAAGCAACGGTGCACGCAACGAGTCCACCCCCATCATGCGAATCGGCGACGGCGCCTGATCGCACGACCCCAGTTCTCTCCATCTTTGATGTGTTCTATTCGTGAAATAGGACCGGGCCCGACCCGGTCCTTTTCATTCATCAACGCGCAACGCCTTCGGTCACGTCACACCGGGCGACGGTTCGAAGGACCGCCCGTGATCGTGCCGTGCGGCGGCACCGAGTCCTCCGGCGAAGAGTCCGGCAATGTCGAAACCATCTCGAACTCCACCTCCGCCGGCACCATCTCCTCCTCGAACGCCTCCTTCGACGACGCCAGCTTCCGCGAGATCACAACGCCCGCAAACAGGGTCAGCGCCGTCATCGCGCCGAACGCCGCCCCGAACACCGCCAGCCGCGGATCCTCGATCGGCGTCGAGTCAACCTTCACCGGCTCGACGATCGAAGCGCCCGTCTGATCCGCGCGCAGGTCCCGCGTGTCGCCCGACAACCCAACGATCGCCGTCGCGAGCGTCGACAGAATCCGCTCCGTCCGCGCCCCGCCCTGACCACGTAGCGTCAGGGTCATCTCGCCCGCACCCTTCGAGGTCACATCAAGATTCTCCTTGATATGCCAATCCAGGTCGCCCGCCGTCGAGAGCGTGTCCAGCCCGCGCCGGCCCATCCGCTCCGCGGCCATATCAAGAAGCTTCGGGTCCGAAACCAGCGACTCGTGGAACTCCTGCCACGCCGCGATCTGCGAGCCCGACATCGAGTCCCGCGCGCCACCGACGCCGATCGTCGTGTGCGCCAGGTACGTCGGCTTCACGAACTGACCAACCCCCCACCACGATCCGATGCCCAGCACGCCGAGCGTCACCGACATCGACGCCAGCAGCATCCACGCGTTCGACTTCGCACGCGCCTTGCGCACCTTCCGCTCAAGACGCTCCATCGACGCCCGCTCCGTCGCCAGCGCCCGGCGCGACTCCTCGAGCTGCTTCACCTCGGCCGACGCCGCCTGCAACTGCGCGAACCGCGCCTCGATGGTCTTCTTCGCCTTCGAGAGCTTCGTCGTCTTCTCCCGCAGCGCATCGCGGTACGACGCCAGCCGCTGGCGACGACGCTCGATCGCCTCCAGCTCCTTCGCGCCCAGCGAACCGCCCCCCCCGCCGCCGCCCGAGGACGACTTCTCCAGCCGCGCGTGCAGCGTCCGAATCGCCTCGTCCCGACGCGACACCTCGTGACGCAACTTCTCGACTTCCTTCTTCGCCGATGCCGGGGTCTGGTTCCGCAGCGACTCCTCCAGCTCCGCGACCTTCGCCTCCGACTCGTTCAGCTTCGACTCGAGCGACTTCATCGCCTGCTCGCGCTTCTGCACCTCGCCCCGCAGCGCATCCGCCTGCGAAGCACCCGCGCTCGCGCCCTTGCCCAGCTCGGCGATCCGCTGGTCGCGCGAAGACAACTCCCCGCGCAGCTTCGTCACCTCGCCGCGAAGCGACTCCAGCTCCTCCGCCGCCTTGCCCGAAGCGCTCTTCACCTCAGCGCTCGCCTGCTCCAGCTGCGCCTGCAGCGCCTCGATCTGCTTGTCGCGCTGCGTGATCCGCTCGTCGATCGCCGCCGCGTCCTTCGTGCCGTTGGCGCTCAGCCGATCGATCTCCGCCTCGTACTCCGAAACCACCTGCACCAGCTGCGCCAGCTGCTGCTCACGCTGCGCAACCTTCTTCTCGAGGTCCCTCGCGCGCTCCGCCTGCTCACCGAGCGATTTCACCCGCTCGCCGAGCTCAGCCAGCTGCGCCCTGAACGACTCCGCCTGCGCCCGCGCCTCGCCGACCTCACGCTCGAGCCGAGACACCTGCTCCTTGTGCGCCTTCGATGCGGCCTCAGCCCGCTCCCCGAACTCCCGCTGCTCCCGCTCAAGCCGCTCCCGGCCCGACCGCTGCTCGCTCGCCAGCCGCTGCTCGAACTCCTCCTGCGCCTGCTCGAACGCCGCGCTCGCGCTCTCCAGCTTCCGCTGCATCTCCGACGCGGCCTCCTGCGCGATCGACGCGTCCTTCCGCGCCGACTCAGCCCCCGCCGATGCCTGCTCGCACAGCCGCTTGAACTCCGCGACCCGCTTCTCCGCCTCCTGCTCACGCAGCGCCATCTGGTCCGACATCGCGTTGAGCCGCTCGCGCTCCTGGCGCATCGACTCACCCGCGCGTTCCATCTTCGAACGCTCCGCCGCCAGCGACTCGCGCAGCGCGCTCAGCTCGGCGTCCTTCGCCGCGACCTCCTTGCCGCGCGACGACAACTCCTGCTCCAGACTCTCAAGCCCATCCTGCTGCTCGCCGAGTTCGCGCTCGCGCGCCGCCATCCGCTCCATCGACTCCGCGAGCTCCGCCTCGCGCCGCGTGATCTCCAGCATCCGCTGGTCCCGGTCGTCGCGCATCTTCCGCAACGCCGACAACTGCGAGTCGACCTGCTCCAGAATGTTCGACAACTCGTCGCCGCTCTTGCCCGACACCGCGTCGACAGGATTGGGCTCGGCGTTCGCGTTCTTCCGGCTCGGATCATTGCTCATGGTGGGCCCCATAACCGGCCCGCGCACCGCCCCCAGACTCGGGCGCACGACGGGCCATTCTCCCGATCGGCCCGAGTCCGTCCGCACTGAAACTACCGCCCGCAATGGGCTTGCGCACTTTCACACTCTTGCCGACTGACACGGTTGTCCGGCCACGCTACACTCTTGAACTTTCAGTCCGGATTGAAAATATGCCCGCAGCGACCACCAAACCACGCCCAGCCGCTCCCGCCGCCCCGCGACGCGACCCCCGCCTCGACGCCATCCGCGAGCACGCCCTCGCCGGCCGACGCCTCACGATCGACCAGGGCCGCACACTCCTCACCACCCCCGATATCTGGACGGTCTGCGAAATCGCCAACACCGTCCGCCAGCGGCTCACGCCCGGCATCGCCTACTACAACATCAACCGCCACCTCAACTACTCCAACATCTGCGCCCTCTCCTGCAAGTTCTGCGAGTTCTATCGCAAGCGCGGCGACGAGGGCGCCTACGAGCGCTCCCTCGACGAGATCCGCGCCGAAGCACGCAAAGCGCTCGACGCCGGCGCCACCGAGATGCACATCGTCGGAGGCCTCCACCCCTACCTCCCGTTCTCCTATTACACCGAGATGCTCAGCGCCATCCGCGAGACCGCACCGGGCATCCACCTCAAGGCGTTCACCGCCGTCGAGATCGTCCACCTCGCCAAGATCGCCCGCCAGTTCAAGGCCGACGACCGCACCGCCGGAATCCGCTGGGTCCTCACGCAACTCAAGGACGCCGGCCTCGGCTCACTCCCCGGGGGAGGCGCCGAGGTCTTCGACGACCGCGTCCACGATGAGGCCTTCAAAGGCAAAATCCGCTCCGATGTCTGGCTCGATGTACATCGCATCGCACACGAACTCGGGCTCAACACCAACGCCACCATCCTCTACGGCCACATCGAGTCACGCGAAGAACGACTCACGCACATGGACATGCTCCGCCGCGCCCAAGACGAAGCCCTCGCCCGCCTCAACTACACACCCGACGACACCGGCGCGATCACGCTCACAAGAGCAAGCACACCGCTCCCGACACCATCGATGAACTCCGGGGGCGGCGGATACTTCCAGACCATCATCCCGCTCCCCTTCTTCCCAGACGGCTGCGAGATCGAGCACCTCCCCGGCCCCACCGGCCTCGAAAACCTCCGCACCCTCGCCGTCGCGCGCCTCATGCTCGACAACTTCCCCCATGTCAAAGCGTTCTGGATCATGCAATCGCTGAAGATGGCGCAACTGATGCTCCAGTGCGGCGCCGACGACATCGACGGCACCGTCGTCTGGTACGACATCACCAAACTCTCCGGCGCATCCACGCACCAGGAGACCTCCGTCGACGACCTCCGCCGCGCCATCACCGAAGCCGGCTTCGAGCCCGTCGAGCGAGACACCCTCTACCGGCCCGTCCTCCGCGATGCGAAGAACTGGACGATCGCGCCGACGCGGTGACGCCCCGCCAGTGACCCGCATTTCCTGGCGAATGCCGCGCCCCCGTGGCCGCTTTTCGGCCGTATTCGGAAACTTCCTTCCCGCGTGCTTGCGGCCCCTCCGGACCGGCCCATACTCGGTGAGTTGAGGTCCGGGCCCGGCCCCGCCGCGCCCCGCAGGTGAGGGAATCAATTGAAATACCTGACGCTCATGGTGTTCTGCGCGCTGGCCCAATGCGCCGCCGCGCGCCCATCGATCGCATCTACGCCACCGGTCTCGTGGAATCTCCAGGCGCAGGTCGAGCCGTGGCTCGAGAAGCTCTACGACGGCCGGCAGGCCCGCATCGCGTTTATCGGCGACTCAATCTCATTCAGAAACGACACGTGGATCTGGTTCCTCCGCGACATGCTCGACAACCGGTTCGACAACGCGGGCGAAGGCTATCTCGCGAGCAACGGCGGTTTCAGATCATCGCTCTCATACAACGGCCCGCGCAACGGGCTCGACATCCACGAGATCGATCAGTCACCACTGAACCATGGCGAACTCGACGGCGATGTCTACTGGGCAACGGCGAACGGGCCGCGCGATCCCGTCCGGGGCGCCCTGGCGCCCGACGGAATGTACGCCGTCGTCTCCAAGACCGGGCAACTCCAGCTCGATGTCTACGGTTCC